>CALWGS010000034.1 GCA_944380155.1 uncultured Lachnospiraceae bacterium | reverse complement strand
TGTCTTTGGAATCTGACCACCCTGCCGCATGAGCAGGCACTCCTGTTGTTCGATAAGCTCAAAACAGAATGGTTTACAGAGCTAGGAATTAAAGATCATGGAAAAGACTACTATAAAAATAAAACAGAGTATGATCAATTTCTGGATATATTGAAGGCAGCAGAAGATGGAGGAGAGCCATCTGGATATTGGAGTTATAGTATTTATCGAGCCGAAAGAGAAAATAAGACATTAAAAGAAGAAATTCAGAAATTGAAGAGTGCTAAGAAGACGTTTAAAATTTCTGAGAAAGAAACATTAACAGAAGAACAGCTGATTGAGAAATTAAAATGGAACAGGAAAAAACGAGAGGAATTAGAACACATAATAAAAGACAATAAAGCCGTGCAGATGGCAGAGAGCGAACATGAAGCACTGAATGAAGCAAATCGACAGTTGTCAGAAATACGGAAGTCTTTTTCGTTTAGGATTGGACTAGCTATAACATGGTTGCCGAGAAAAATTAGAGGCTTTATAGTGGATAAAATATAATAATGTGTTTTTTATTGTTAAATAGAAGCTTCCTGTATAATACAAACATAGGGAATCCCAATCATGTGAAGAAATCGAAAGAACTGGCTGACAATACCCCCTATAAGAATGACTACAAAGACCCGAGGATCATTGCCAGTTTTGTGAATGAAGGACGATTCTCTTATCCATATATACCAACTAGTATCCATGCGGAGATCAGGAGTTTATCAAATATGCGGTTTCAGGCTCAAGAAGAGCTCGCTAGAGCGAAAAACAGGATCGCAAGATGGTTTCTATCAGTTTTTGGGAGTAATAAATACGTTTATGGGGTTTCAAAGCGGTTAATGGATTCATTGTAGAGACGCAGAAGAGAACAAAACAGCAATAGAAACCGTTAATCAACTCCTGTCACAGTTGGATTGAACTCATTCAGCGAAGCCTGTGAGTTGAATTCAGCTGTGATAGGAGAGTTGGGAAATACGCACAACCATTTACGCTGAAACGTCCATTGCAAAGTGCCGGAATGAAGAGACGTACGGGAAGTCAGTAAACGGAAAGAAAGAATAGGCCAGTAGTTGGCAGGAATATGTTTTATAGGGTATGACCCTGTAAAGGAGCTAGGCTGACACCCTGGTTATAGGCAGGCAGGACGAAGGAAATGAGGACCTTGCAGAGATGCGGGTGATCCTGGTAGACACGAGAGATGCGTTACCATAGATGGATGGGGATACACAAGGCTATGTAAAATGGAATGATAGGACGTTTTGTTTCGTATACCTAAAATCAGCTATTTTCATACCAGATACAGAGAAATGCCCATCTCCTTGGTTCGTTCATCTGAGAGGGTAACTTAAAAAATCTTGATTTTAACGGGAAAATCACTTGAAAATATAGGGAGGAATAATATGGCAGAAAGTTCAAATGTTACAACTAGGGATTTGATACAAGCAAAAGTTATAATAGATAATAATATAGCGTATATAACGGTGCATAAAAATGATAAAAGTAGAAATATAAAAGAAATAAATTGGAACATTAAAATAGTATATAATTCAAAAACTTTAATAGAAACGGGATTTGGAAATACATATAATTTGTCATATCCTTTAAAAGAAGATGGGATGTATTTATTGTTTTATCAAGTTAAGATTAACGGTGAATTACGTTATCATGCAAGGGATTCATTCTGGTATTACAGTAAAGCAGCAAAAGATAAGTTTGATAGTTACTATACGAGTTATACGGAATTCGATGATAAACAGCCGGAACTTTCGGAACTAAAATATCCATATCAAAATTTAGCTATGATTATGTCAAGTACAGACAGCACTACGAATATAGAAAGTATAAAAATAGATAATATTTGTTCTTCTGCAAAAGTGTATTTTTTAGCAAAGTCGGAGAAATATGTATGCTATGCCTTGGCGACAAATCCGCCACTAAAAAAAGAGAAGCAATCTTTGTTCTTTTCTGGAAAAACTAAAACGAAAGATCGTCTTATTATTGGACAAGACGATATTAAAGAAACAGATGACATTATCTCGCTATTAGATGAAATAGGTTATTGGTCTGCTATTTATAAAGATAACGGACAAATAAAAATAGAAAATGACTATTTTGGAATGTATTCTCTTTATGTGTTTAATGAAAATAACTTAAAAATAGTAAGTAATTCTTTTCATATGCTAGTTTTAATATTGAAAGAATTAGACAAGAAATTGGAACTAGATATAGAGACTATTATACCGTATTTTTCTATGGGGCAAAGAATGCTATTTGCTCAGTTAGCATCAGAAAAAACTTTCATAAAAGGGATAAAAAAGTTATCCATAGATAAGGGAATACGAGTGATTGATGGTAAGCTTGAGGAATTCAATAAGCCTATTTTTGAAGTGTTAAATAGTAGGGAAGTCTATTCTCTTTCTGGCTATCAGACATTGAAGAAGAAAGCAGAAGAGGAAATAATAGACAATATAGAAATTGTATTAAAAGATAAACGATTTGAAAAAGTAATATGTGATGTAACTGGAGGAAAAGATAGTAGAACTGTACTTGCAGCATTAATGAACTGTAATCAAAATTTAGCTAGTAAAATTTTGATTAATTCAAAAGGCACACAAGAGACAAGTGATTATAGTGTTTTTATACCGCTTAATCATCTCCACAGTTATCCATACAACAATATGCCAGAAAAGTTAAAGAAAATAAGTTTAATTGAGAAGGACTTGAGAAATAGAAGCATTACAATGGGAGTCAGCTTTAGCCGCCCTTTGCCTTGGAACTACGAATATGAAGATTTTCCTAAGAATCGGGTCAGATTAATAGGAGCGGGAGGAGAAGCATTAATGAGGCCAGCTTACTCTATGTTTTATCCATACGCTGACTATTCATCTAGAGGTGCGCTCATAAAAGATGTCTTATTGGGATGTAATAATGGAATTTTAAATTTCAATGAAGAAATAATAAATAAATCTATGAGAAAAGTCATAGACTTAGGATTGTTAGAAGTCCAGGGGACAAGTTTTTATGAAATACTCAATAATTATTATTTATATTTTCGAAATGCATATCATTTTGGATTACAAAATATGATAGATTCTATGGATGGTGCAGAAGAATCATGGTCACCGTTATTTAGTAAATCTGCTATGAAGGCGTGGCATATGGTTTGTAGCAAATTTAGGGGAATACAGTTTCAAATTGAATTAATAAATGATATGAAACAGGAGTTACTAACTGTACCGTTTGAATCTGTGCAAGACAATAAAGAAGTTAAAAAAATTATTGAAAAAGGGATAATAAAAAGCATTTCTGATCGTGATGTGAACTTAGATTACGATAACAGAGAGTGGGAGGAAGCAAGAAAAACTATTATTAAGAATCGAATTGTTTCTAATTCAAAGGAAGAGTCACAGATACTTGATCGAAGTAATGAACTTGTTCAAAAAAGTTATTATGATATTTTATTAAAGCGTCTTAACAAAATTTTACATTATGATCGAAATTTTAGAGAGAGTATTGGACTTGATTTATTTACTTTTATTACAAAAAAACAAGAAGCGCAAACAAGAGGTTTAAGAACAGGAGATTTAATCTATTTATATAATAAAATAACTTCATTATCAGATATTATTGGGATTATTCAAAATCAAAATAATGAAAGGCATGATATCACTAGGCCTGATGGAGATGCACTTAGTGCGAATAAAATTCTTCATGCTAAAAATCTTGTAGTATATGCAATGTGTTCAGAAAATTATTTAAAAGAAATGCTTCCTGGAATAAAAAAAATAAGGGAGGTTTCGTATATTGTACCAAATGAAATAGACGGATGTGAAACAGTTAAGAACATGAAAACAATAAAAATAGATGAATTGTTGAATATGAAGGATGTCGCAGTAGTTATTGCACAGGCAGGAGAAGAGCATATCAAAAATTCAGCACGAATGTTTCGTAGAGCAGGTATTCCATATGATCATATTTCAAATTATGGGGATGCTGTTTCATTAACTATTTTAAAAGCTTTGGAATATAAAGAATACTATGATTATTTGGGCAATTATATTAAATATGAAAGTGTTAAGGGTAGCGTGTTAATAAAAAAAGATAATATAAAATCAATTAATAATAGAATTATATTTAAGAATATTAGCACAACAAAGGGTCTTACAGTAACATTATTTGGAGAAGATAGTCAGGTATCTTTTGGAAATTCAACGTGTTATCAAGGCATTTTCTTAATATCAACAAAAGGGAAAATAGATATTGGGGATGATTGTATGTTAAGTCATGATGTATTTATATCACAAACAGATCAGCATTTGATTTTTGATCTACAAACTCAAAAAAGGGTTAATATTAATAAAAATATCTACATAGGAAACCATGTTTGGATTGGGCGTAGTGTCCGTATTTTAGGAGGATGTCAAATATCAGATAATTGTATTGTCGGTGCATATACTGTGACATCAGGAAAATTTAGTGAAAAAAACTGTATTATTGCAGGCAACCCGGGCAGGGTAATTAGAAGGGGGATTATCTGGGCAAGGGATAGTCAGTCATTGAATTACATGACCTTTGAAGAATGCAAAGATCGTAATGCATTAAAATATTTGGATTAAAATAAACCAATATGAAGTTGGATTATTTATAACACAGAAAAAATTTAATATATTTAGGAGAAGTACAATATGACAATCACCATCTCAGGCACTGGCTACGTTGGTCTCTCCAACGCCATTATTCTAGCCCAACATAACAAAGTCTATGCAGTTGACATCATCCCTGAAAAGGTTCAGATGATCAACAGTCATCAGTCTCCCATTTCCGATAAGGAGATCGAGGAGTATCTGTCGAGCAGGGAGCTTGACTTAACAGCGACAACAGATGCCAGGAAGGCTTATTCCGAAGCTGATTTTATTGTGATTTCCACGCCGACTAATTATGATACGGAGAAGAATCATTTTGATACCTCGTCCGTGGAATCTGTGATTGAGCAGGTTCTGGAGTGTAATTCTCACGGAATCATGATTGTGAAGTCAACGGTTCCGGTTGGATTTACCGAGGCTATGAGGGAGCGGTATCATACGGACAGGATTCTGTTCAGTCCGGAGTTTCTTAGGGAAGGCAGAGCACTGTATGATAATCTGTATCCGTCCAGAATTATTGTCGGTCTGCCGGAGAACAATGATAAGATGTCGGAGGCGGCGCATCGTTTTGCTGAGTTACTGGTAGAGGGGGCGATTCGGAAGGATGCTCTGGTTCTCTACCTTCATTCGACAGAGGCAGAGGCGGTGAAGCTGTTCGCGAATACATATCTTGCGCTGCGGGTGAGCTATTTTAATGAACTGGATTCTTATGCGGAGCTTCGCGGATTGGATACCAGGCAGATTATTGAAGGGGTGTGCCTGGATCCCAGAATCGGAACCCATTACAACAATCCGTCCTTTGGATATGGCGGATATTGTCTGCCGAAGGATACCAAGCAGCTTCTCGCTAACTATGAGGATGTGCCGGAGGATATTATCAGAGCGATCGTTCAGTCCAATCGGACCCGTAAGAATCTGATTACTGACCGGATTCTGCAGAAGGCCGGATATCCGGATAAGAAGGTGACGGTAGGAATCTACCGGCTGATTATGAAGTCGAATTCCGATAATTTCCGCCAAAGCTCGATTCAGGGAGTTATGAAGCGTCTGGAGGAAAAGGGAGCAGAGATTGTTATTTATGAACCCACCCTGGTTCAGGATGAGTTTTACGGGCATAGAGTGGTTCGTGATTTTGATGAGTTTGTCCGGATATCCGATGTCATTGCCGCGAATCGCTGTACGGATGAATTGAAGGATTGTATGGACAAGGTGTATACAAGGGATATCTTTTACAGAGATTAGAAGCTGGCCGCTTCTGCCGTTTTGTGCGCCTGGCCGTATTTCAAGGCTCGAAAAACAGGAAGAGTCCAGAGCCCGACGATTTCATATTTAAACAAGAAGAAGGTGTTACACTCATCCTGACGAGGGAGTCTAACACCTTCTTTTCATTTTGGCTATCGATTCAGTTGTCTATTCCTGTTCATTATCTGTTTTCTGTCTATTTTATCTATTTTGTCAGTCCATCTTCCATCAGTCCTCAACCGCCCGGAAGCTTCCCGAAGCGTATCCGTAAGTGTCGCCGGAGGCGTTGCGGATACCGGAGATGGTGTAGTAGTAGGTCTCGCCGTACTCCAGACCGGTTACGCGGATTTCGCATTCGTCATCGTCCTTCTCAAGGAAGCGGGCGGTGTAGGTATTGCCGCTGCTGTCGGTAACGGTGATAGAAGCGTCCTTCTTGAAGACAACATCACGTCTGAATTCAATGTCAAGCTCTCTGTCGTCCCAGTCGTATTCCTCTTCTTCCACCGCAACGCTGACATTGGAGGATACGGTGCTGCTCTCTGCCGGAATCTCGATGGAGAAGCTGACCGAACCGTAGCTGCTGGTGTTGGTTCTGCGGATACCGCTGATGGTGAAGGTGTAGGTGTGACCGTCTGTCAGATCCTCTACATAGATATCACAGTCATCTTCATCCCAGTCCACCAGTTCGGCGGAGTAGGAGGTTCCGTTCTCGTCTCTGACGCTGACGGATGCGTCTCTTTCCCAGCGGACATCATAGGTGAATTCCACCTCTACGTTCTCCCACTCGTGGTCATCGTCATCATATAAATCGATGGATACCTCTTTAATTCTGATATTCTTTGTGGTACCGGTGGTGGTAGAGGTTACGTTCTTCTGCTCCACGGTGGAGGCAAGGGCCGGAATTCCGGCGAATAAGGACAGGCTCAGTCCAAGTGCAAGAGCGGCGGCGGATTTCTGAATAAGCTTTTTCATAATTTGTCTCCTTTCTTTACACGGCCTCGGCCGGTATCAATACAGTTTTGTTTGGTGCTCTTATTTGCTGTTCTTCTCTTTTCATGTAGATAATGCAGGAGAGGTGTGTTTTATTGCAGGGGAAAAAATTTTTTTTAAAATTTTTTAAATTTTCCCAAAAGCGCCCGGCGTTGGCTTGCGGGAGAAGGGAGGGAATGGTAGAATGGAAGGAACAGAGAAAGGGTCTGCTTAGGGAAGGGGTGTGTTGACGGATGAAAGAGAGGATGCGCAAGAAGCTTCCAGTTGGAATTGAGAGTTTTGAGAAGATTCGCTCTCTTGGATTCTATTATGTTGATAAAACCGCAATGATTCGGGAACTGCTTTTGAAGTGGGGAGAAGTGAATCTGTTCACCCGGCCGAGGCGTTTTGGAAAGTCATTGAATATGAGTATGCTGAAAGCGTTTTTTGAGATTGGCTGTGACAGAACGCTGTTTGACGGGCTTGAAATTTCGAAGGATACGGCGCTCTGCGAGGAGTATATGGGGAAATTTCCTGTGGTGTCTGTCAGTTTGAAGAGTGTTGCAGCCGGAGATTATCAGACCGCCCGGAATTTGATTGTGAAGGTAATCAATGAAGAGGCCCGAAGGATGCAGTTCCTTTGGGATAGCGGCAATCTTTCGGCAAAGGATAAGGAGCTGTATTCGCTGCTGCTGGAACGGGAGATGGACGATGAAACGCTGATTTGCAGTCTGAGAGAGCTGTCGGAGTTGCTGTATAAGCATTATAAGACCAAGGTGATTTTGTTAATTGACGAGTATGATGTGCCGCTTGCCAAGGCCGGGGAACAGGGATATTACGATTCGATGGCACTTTTGCTTCGAACCATGTTTGAGCAGGCGCTGAAGACCAACAACAGTCTGTATTTTGCGGTTCTGACCGGCTGTCTGCGTGTTGCGAAGGAGAGTATCTTCACTGGGCTTAATAATCCCAGGATGTTGTCCATCACGACCGTCCGCTTTGACGAGTATTTCGGTTTTACCGACGCGGAAGTGAGGCAGATTCTGGAGTATTACGAATTAGAAGATAAGTACGATGTAATGAAGAACTGGTATGACGGCTATCATTTTGGAAATGTAGATGTGTACTGTCCTTGGGATGTAATCAGCTATTGCGACGAGCTGACGGACGATCCTGCAGCTGAGCCGAGGGACTATTGGTCCAATACCAGCAGTAATGATGTCGTCCGTCATTTTGCGGAACGGATGAATGCCGGCCTGGCGAGGAGCGAGATGGAGGATCTGATTGCCGGTGAGACTGTGACAAAAGAGATTCACGAGGATTTGACTTATAACAGGCTCTACGATTCCATGGAATATCTGTGGAGTGTCTTATTTATGACGGGGTATCTGACTTATTGCGGGAAGCCGTCAGGGAGGTGGTATCAGCTGGCGATTCCCAACATGGAGATCCGGAATATTTTTCTGGATCAGATCATGGTGCTGTTTAAGAAAGAAGTGGCACGGGACGGAGAACGACTTGGGGCCTTCTGCAATGCATTGAAGAGAGGAGATCCGGCACGAGTTGAGAAACTGTTTACAGAGTATCTGGAGCGGACTGTCGGTATTCGGGATACCTTTGTAAGGAAGCCGGTGAAAGAGAATTTTTATCATGGAATCCTGCTTGGAATTCTGGGATACAAGATGGATTGGTCCGTGAAGTCGAACGAGGAATCGGACAGCGGATACAGCGATATCTCGATTCGGATCCCAGAGGAAGAAATTGGAATTGTGATTGAGGTGAAGTATGGGGAGAAGGGGAATCTGGATGCGGCGTGCCGAAAAGCATTGGAGCAGATCAATGTGAACGGATATGCGAAGAAGCTCAGAGAGGATGACTGTGATATTATCCTGAAGTATGGGATTGCCTGCTACAGGAAGCAGTGCAGAGTGGTGCTGGAGCAGGAGAGAAGGGGGAGAATTCCGGCAGACCGGGATTGTTAATCCCGGATGTTGACAGAACGGAACAGCAGAAAGAAGGGGATGTCCCCTTCTTTCTGCTGTTTTTCAGCCGATCAGTCATCAATTGCACGGAAGCTTCCGGAAGCGTATCCGTAGGTGTCGCCGGAGGCATTGCGGATACCGGAGATGGTGTAGTAGTAGGTCTCGCCGTATTCCAGACCGGTTACGCGGACTTCGCACTCGTCATCGCCCTTGTCGATGAAGCGGCTGGTGTAAGTGTTGCCGTCGCTGTCGGTTACGGTAATGCCGGCGTCGCTCTTGAAGACGACGTCGCGTCTGAATTCAATATCAAGTTCTCTGTCATCCCAGTCATATTCCTCATCTTTGACCGCAACACTGACGTCAGAGGATATGGTGTTGCTCTCTGCGGGAACCTCAATGGAGAAGCTGACCGAGCCGTAGGTGTTGGTGTTGGTTCTGCGGATTCCGTCGATGGTGAAGGTATAGGTGTGTCCATCCGTCAGATCCTCGACATAGAGGTCGCAGTCGTCATCATCCCAGTCCACCAGTTCAGCGGGATATTCGGTTCCTTCCTCATCCGTAACGCTCACAGAGGCATCTCTGTCCCAGCGGACATCGTAGGTGAATTCAATCTCTACATTCTTCCAGTCATCATCGTCGTCCTCGTACAAGTCAATTGCGACTTCCTTAATCTTGATGTTTTTCCTGGTGCCGGTGGTTGTGGAGGTGACATTGTTCTGCTCAACAGTGGAGGCAAGGACCGGGATCCCGGCGAATAAGGACAGGCTCAGTCCAAGGGCAAGAGCAGCGGCGGCGGACTTCTTAGTAAACTTCTTCATAGTGGATTCTCCTTTCTTTCTGCGGCCATAGCCGGTATCGGTACGGTTCTGTAAAGTATCGGAAGCGCTGCGAGTTTGGTACGCTTCAGCCTTTTCACATAGATAATGCACGAGGAGAGTGTTTTATTGCACGGCGGAAAAATTTTTTAAAATTTTATGAAACATGTCTGCGAGGTCTGTGAGGATCAAAAAGAGAAGGCCGCTTAAGGTCAAGCGGCCTTCTCTGAGAAAATCTCTTATCTTACAACGACAGTCAGGGACTGGGCAACAGGCAGAACATAGGTGGTCTCAACCGTGTTGCTGCCGAAGGTCTCAGTGACGTAGACCTGTCTGATTGCGATGTTATGCGTTCCGGTCTCCATGCAGATTCCATTCTGGAATGCATTCGTCGTGATGACGCAGCTGTCGTCAATGCTTACAGAGATGCTGTCAGCGCCCGAATTCGATGTAGCGATGATGCAGTTGCTGATGATCTGGCTGTAAATATCGGTTCCGACATAAGCCTCAAGTCTGGTAACAGAGAGTCCGACATTCGGTCTCGGCTGGGTATCGGTAATGCTGAAGCTGACCGGAGCAATCGTCCTGTTATCGATTCTGTTGTTGGAGTATGCCTGGTAAGCACCAACGGTCAGGCGCTTAACGCCGTTCTCCACAACCGGAATCTGGAACTGTCCGTTCGAATCAGTTGTATACGTCTCAATGGAACCGCTCGGGGTTCTTAAGTTCACCGTAACGCCCGCTTCCGCATTCACCTTGACGCCCGCGCTGTCATAGCCGTTCAGAGATACGGTAATGTAGCGGCTCGAAGCGGTTGAAGATGTGATCTTCATATCCATGGTCGTAACATCCGTGGTGAGGCGGTAGGAAGTAACGGTGCCCGCCGATCTGACGGTAACGGTTACTACCTGGCTTACGTTATCAGCCGTAATACGGTAGGTATAAGTACCTGCCGTTGCTCCGGTACCGTAGAAGGTGACGGTATTCCCGACGGAGCTGACAACCAGGTCGGGCAGGTTGTTGTTGAGCTTGGTTACGGTTAAGGAACCGACGCTGATCTCATCGCCGTACTGATCCCGAAGGGTTGCGGTCACGCTGACGGCATCATTGATCTCGGCCGAATTCGAAAGCACAACGCTGTTCCTGCTCAGAACCAAAGACTGCGCCCTGCGATAGTCGGTTACCGTGACCGGAACCACTCCGACAAAATTGCCGTTGCTGTAGCAGAGGATGTTAACCTGGCCCGTAGCAACCGGATACAGCCTTCCGGTGGACTCCTCAACAATTAACTTGGAGGCATCGGCGGACTGGAACTCTGTGATGTACACGGTATTCCCGGCCGTATCAACTGCCCTTACTACCAGGTAGAGGGTTCCGTTATCGCTTAAGGAAACCCGGGTGACAGGACTGGAGAAGTCTACGGAGGCTCCTACATTCGTGGAAGCGATGGTAGAAGCTGTAATTGAGCTTACCGTAGGAGCTACGCTCTCTACACAGTATACAACGAACGGGTTGCTCTGGTAGACGATCTCAGTGCCGTTCTGCGTATAGTTATTGGTGTGGTAGGTAGCCACAATCGTTGCAGTCGTGTTGGTCTGCCACATGGAGATCTGGTCGTCATAGATGATTGCGTTGTAATTGTCATTCAGTATCTCAAATGTGACATAAGCGGTGCTCGGCATGGACACGGCAACGCCGTTCGAGTCGTAGACCGCATACAGGATGGTCTCGGACTCACCGGGAGCAACGCGGTTCACCGTATCCTGGATTCCCGTAATCTGAATTGCGGCCACCTTGCCGGAGGAGGTCGTCAGAGTCAGAGTCGTGGTATCATAAGTAATGGTGTAGGTGCTGTTGTTCACAAGCGTGTTGTACAGCACAACATCCACAACCGTTCCTCCTTCGGAGAAGGACAGGGTGTTAATGTACTGGCTGATTCCGTAGCGATCGTGGATTTTCAGGTTGTTCCTGTTGATGGTATTGCTCATATCCTCCGAGAACGTCAGGCGGAACGAAGTAGAGGTGAGCTGCCTTACTTCCGGAGCCGCGGGGGTCGGAGTCGGTGTGGGCGTAGGCGTAGGAGTCGGGGTCGGATCGGGAGTCTCATCCACAACCGTAATCGTCACCGGCTCGGAAACCGCCGTATAATTGGTGTAGTTGCCTTCCTCATCGAGCTCGAGCGGATAGGAGGAGGACTGATAGGTGTAAGCCGTGATGGTATAGGATCCGGCTCTGCTTGCGGTAACCTTGCCGTTCGACTGCGTAACCGTCGCGCCGGCGGTGTTGTCGGAGAGAACCCATCTGGTCTTATCCGTAGCGGTCCCTACACCGGTCTTAGGGGTCATTCTGCGGTTAAAATCGATCTCTTCTCCGACCTCGACCGTCTGATCTTCCGGATAGTTGTAGATGGTAACGGCGCTGGCGTTCGTCTTCACCGTAACCTCAGCCGTTGTATTCGAAACGACCTCACCGGTCTCTCTGTCGGTAATTCTGCATCTGATGGTGGTTGTACCGGTTGTGACAGCCTTGGTCAGACCCGATCCGTTCACGGTAGCCACATCAGGATCCGAGGATGTCCACTCAAACCTGTACAGAGAATTGTAGTTACTCGGCTTGTTCTTAATGTAGAAATCATACTCATCCGTCGTACCGGAAATATCGCTGTCCCCAAGATACAGGTTCTTGCTGGAACGGTTGATCTCCATATCCGAGCTGGCAGCAGATACGCCTGCCGCAGGGGTCAGAGAAGTAAGAACCATCGCAAAAGCCAGGACGAAGGCGAATTTCTTCATGAAATTCTTCATTATGCTTTTCCTCCTTGTTCATTGTTGATTGTAGTTGCTTCTAAAAATATGTACGGATTCCCGGACCGGATAACGGGAACTCGTGTTGTAATTCTATTATACAGATAATTTTAAATTAGTAAATAGCTTTCGCCGAAAAGTTATCATTGTAATAAAAATGTAATAATTTGTTAAGGGTCTAAATGAAAGCTTCAGGAAAAAGCCTTGTAATTGCCCTATTTATGCCACTTTTTTGCCATGTTTCTCCATTTTGGAGAGGGGCTGAAATTCTTACAGGATTATGAAATTTAAATGTCGGAAAGCAGATCGGGGCGCAGGGATACAGAGTGACAAATCCGGCTTTGTCTGGTATAATCAGGTCATATCAAACCGGCGGGCATACAGATCTTTCCTGTCAGTGCCCGCAAGAAAGGGAGGAGAAGAATGAGAGTTCCGATTGCGCTGCAGGTGTATTCCGTGAGAGATGAAGCGGAGAACGATTTGTTTGGAACCTTAAAGAGGGTGAAGGAAATGGGCTATGAGGGAGTGGAGCTGGCCGGATTGTACGGGCATTCCCCCGCGCAGGTGAAGGAGATGCTTGCTCAGATTGGACTTAAAGCCGTATCGGCTCATGTTCCGATTCGTGAGCTCCTGGAGGACATTCCGGGCTGTGTGGCGGCTTACCGGGAAATCGGATGTCCGTACATTGCGATTCCGTGGCTCGGCGAGGAGGATCGTCCCGGTGAACAGAATTACCCGAATATTGTCAGGGGGATACAGGCTGTTGCGGAAGAGATGAAGAAGCAGGGCGGCATACTGTTATATCACAATCATGATTTTGAGTTCCGGAAGGTGGACGGGGAATATGCGCTGGACAGGCTGTATGAAGAGATTCCGTCCGATTTGCTTCAGACGGAGCTCGATACCTGCTGGGTGAATGTGGCGGGAGAGGATCCGGCCGCCTATCTGAGAAAGTACGCGGGACGTGCGCCGCTGGTTCATATCAAGGACTTTGTGATGCCGGGGAAGAAGCCGGTTCATCTGTATGAGCTGATCGGCGCGGCGAATGAGGAGAAGGAGGAGGATGCCGGATTCGAATTCCGCCCGGTCGGATATGGAGCGCAGGATGTGAAGGGACTCCTTCAGGCATGTGAAGAGGCCGGGACGAAGTGGATCATCGTAGAGCAGGACGAGCCGAGTCTGGGGAAGACATCCATGGAGTGCGCGAAGATGAGCATTGACTTCCTGAAGAAGGAATTGGGCGAGTAGACACCGGAAGAAGGGAAAGAAGAGCAGAAGCAGGGGCAGGGCCGGATCTTCGGATCGGGAAGCCGGCTCCGCCTCCTGCTTCTTTTGTAACGGATCTCTTAAGAACTGCTTCCAGGGTGCCGCGGGACAGTCCGGGAGTTCCTTTAGAACAGTTCGCCTTCTAAGTCGGAGAGCATGATATCAAGGGCCTGGATACCGCCCTCCGCGGTGTACCATACGGCAGGATGCTCCAGATATATGATATGGCCGTTCTGGTAAGCATCTGTTTCCATAACCAGCTCATTCTCTACGATTTCCCGGGCGAGCTGCGCGCCGTCGGTGCCGATTGCGGCATCGCGATCCAGCACGAAGATATAATCCGGATTCAGCTCAACAATCAGCTCGAAGGAGGATTCATTGCCGTGGGTGGAGGTGACATCTCCATCGCCGAGATTTTCGAATCCAATCTCTACACTGATGATGGAGCAGCGTCCGTCGCTTCCGAGAACGTTAAAGCTTCCGCTGGTGCACAGGCCGACGATTGCGTTATTTCCTTCGGCGAATGCGGCCAGCGCTTCAATGCGCGCGTCGAAATCCGCCATCAGGGCGTCTACCTCGGATTCCAGGCCGAACAGGGAGGCAATGGTGCCCGCGTTCTTGCGGATGCTTTCCACAACTCCGAGCTCTGAATTGGTTGAGAGGTAGATAACCGGGGCGATTTCACTCAGGGCATCGTAGGAGGCTGCCAGGCGGCCGCCGATGAATATGACATCCGGTTCGCAGGCCATAACGGCTTCCAGATCCGCTTCTTTAATGGTTCCCAGATTCTCGATACTTTCATTTCCGGCATAATCACTGAGGTATTCCAGTGAAGTATCAGCCGAACCGACTACGCGATCGCCGACTCCGAGGCTGTCAAGAATGTCCAGGGCTGCCATGTCCAGAATGGCAATGCGTTCCGGATTATAAGGGACCTCAAGATCCGTCTCCTCTCCGGCGGCATTCAGACTTGTTATGGTAATGGTCTCCGGGGTATCTGCTTCGTTTGCTGCCTCCGTGGTATTTTCCTCGGAATCCTCTGCAGAAGTGTCTTCCGTGGATGTCTGTGTTGTCGTCTGGGATTCCGTTTCGGTATCTTCCGATGAAGTGCCGCAGGCGGCAAGGCTCAGCATCATGGCTGCGGACAGGGCAAAGATACAGATTTTCTTAATCATTAGGGTGTCCTCCTTTAACATTTAGAATTCTATTTATATACTATGGTTAATAGTAAATCGACAGCGGTTTTCCCGAAATCCTCAAGATTTCAAAATCAACTTTATAAATCTCTGAGAGCGTCTCTTTCGTCATGACTTCCTCT
This sequence comes from uncultured Lachnospiraceae bacterium, assembly GCA_944380155.1. Classification (GTDB taxonomy): domain Bacteria; phylum Bacillota; class Clostridia; order Lachnospirales; family Lachnospiraceae; genus Caccomorpha. Next base: position 15,633 of record CALWGS010000034.1, on the reverse strand, counting down.
ACCGTGCCAAATCTGGCGATTTTCCCGTCTACGAAGGCACAGATATAATCCGAATAGAATGCGGCGTAATTAATCTCATGCAGCACCAGGATTACGGTTTTGCCCAGCTCGTCACAGAGCTTGCGGACGATTTTCATCATATTGGTGGCATGGTAGATGTCCAGGTTGTTGGTGGGCTCGTCTAACAGGACGTATTCGGTATCCTGGGCAATGACCATGGCAATGTAGGCGCGCTGGCGCTGTCCGCCGGAGAGCTCGTCGATGAAGCGGTCCTCGAATTCTCGAAGCTCCATATATTCGATAGCCTGATCGATGATGGCCTCATCCGCCTTTGTGATCCGGTTGCCGGAGTAGGGAAAGCGGCCGAAGGCCACGAGCTCCCTCACCGTAAGCTTCATTTGAATCTGATTGGTCTGGGTCAGAATCGCAAGCCGCTTGGCAAGCTCCCTGCTCTTCCATTTGCCGATATCCTTGCCGTCAAACTCAACCATGCCGGTATCCTTGGCAATCAGGCGGGAGATCATGCCCATGACGGTGGATTTGCCTGCTCCGTTCGGCCCGATCAGGGAGATTACGCTCCCCTTGGGAATATCAAAGGTAACGGAATCCACCACAGGCTTTCCGTCATATTTCTTGGTAAGCTCTTTTACAAACATAGATTACGCCTTTCTTCTGGTTAATAGCAGGTAGAGGAAATAGAGCCCCCCTCCTACGGTGATGAAGACGCTGACCGGTATCGCATAGCTGAAGACATGCTCGACGATCAGCTGTCCGCCGACTAATACTGCCATTCCAAACAGCGCGGATCCGAGGATCAGCTGGCTGTGGCGGAAGGTCTGAAGGAGCTGGCGGGAGAGATTGGCAATGATAAGGCCGAGGAATGAGATGGGGCCTACCATTGCGGTTGCTGTGGCAATATACAGGGTGACGCCGATCAGGAGGCGCCGGATGCACCGGTCATAATCCACTCCGAGATTGATGGCCTGTTGTCTGCCAAGCGTGATGACATTTAACAGCGCCAGGTCCTTTCGCAGGACGATCGCAACGGCGGCAAGAACGATGACCGCGAATACGATGATTTCCGAATTAATGTTACTGAAGCTTGCCACCAGGGTGGACAGGAGTGTGTCGTATTCATTCGGATCCATAATTCGGGTCATTGTGCTTTGAACACTCGAAAAGAACGAGGTCAGCACCGTGCCGATCAGCAGGACATACAGGATATTGTACCGGGTCTTCCGGAACAGATATCCGTAGATTACAGTGGCGGCAATGCCCATTAGGATCAGATCCACCGCGAAGGAAAGATTCGTATTCACGGCGAGGATGCTTCCGGATCCGGCGAAAAACACAACCGAGGTATGAATGAGTGTATACAGTGAGTTCATACCAAGGAGGCAGGGGGTCACGATGGTGTTATTGATGATGGACTGAAACACCACGGACGCGCCGCCGATGGCAAATGCCGTGATCAGCATGGCAATCAGCTTGGGAGAGCGGATCCTCATAGAATACTGAAACAGCCGTTCATTTGCGAAGTTCACATCGACCAGCATGTAGGCGGCAGCGGCGACCAGCGCAAGGACTGCCAGAATGCCCAGCTTGCGCAGATTGGAGCGGTAAGCGAGCGTATTCATCCGGCTTCACCTCCGTCAACTCCGGAGAGAGCGGCGGCGCATCCGCTCTGCGCCCTGGTCAGGCGGATGGCCCTGCGTCCGTGCCTGAGGCGGTAGAGGAGAAGGAGAATGAACAGGATGCTGCCGAGAATTCCGATAATCAGCTCGATCGGAAGCTCATAGGGGGCAATCACGACCCGCCCGAGCATATCGCAGACCAGAACGAAGATAGCCCCGAAGAGGGCGGTATCCGTCAGTGTCCCGCGAATCTTATCGCCCTTGAACATGGCGACGAGGTTCGGCACAATCAGGCCTATGTAGGAGATGGAGCCGACTACCACGACAACGGACGCGGTGATCATGGCGACAATAGTCAGTCCCATGAACAGCACAAGGTTGTAGGGAACGCCAAGGTTCCTGGAGAAATCCTTCCCCATGCCCACAATGTTGAAGTGGTTCGCAAACAGGAATGCGAGGATGACAAGAGGTACAACCAGCCAGACGATCTCATAGCGTCCCCGGAGAACCAGGGAAAAATGCCCGACCAGCCAGGTGGACAGCGCCTGTGTCATCTCATACTTGTAGGCAAGGTAATTGGTGATGCCGCCGATTACGTTGCCGAACATGATGCCGACCAAAGGAACCATGACCACATCCTTGAAGCGGATTCGCTGGATGAACCACACAAAGATCCAGGTTCCGAGTATGGCGAACACAAAAGAGAATATCGCCCTTCCCCACAGTGTGGAATTCGGCAGGAACAACAGGGCCAGAAGAATGCCGAACTGAGCCGATGAGATCGTGGCTCCGGTTGTGGGGGATACAAATTTGTTCATGCACAGCTGCTGCATGATCAGACCGGCTACGCTCATACCGACTCCGGTACAGAGGATCGCCAGCAGTCTTGGCAGTCTGGATATCAGAAAGATTTCCAGCTGTTCCAAATCGCCGGATATCAGATCGGCTGCATTGATATCGATCACGCCTACGAAGAGCGACAGAATCGAAAGCAGCAGCAGACTGACGGCTAAAATAACAGTTAGGATTCGGCCTTTGATAATGGAGTCCTCCCTTTCTTTTAGATTGGTTAGCTTTGACTAACACACTTACAGACTATACCATAGAACAAAAGAAGATGCAATAGGAAATATTTGAGTATTTTTATCAAGAAGAGGAATTCTGTTTCTCGTTGTGCGGTCCGTTCTCGGACGGTTCTTCCCCGGGCTGTTTCCCTTTGCGGCCCTCGTTCCTGCGATGCTCGTCCTTCCACGCCTTAATCCATTCCAGGCGCTTCGCGTATTCGGCTTCCGCTCCCTCTGTTGTCGGATGGTAGTAGGTTTTTTCTTTCAGAGAATCGGGCAGGCAGGTCAGTGTGGTCAGTTTATCCGCGTAATTATGGGCATATTGGTACCCTTCGCCGTAATGCAGTTCCTTCATCAGGCTGGTCGGCGCGTTGCGGATGGTAAGGGGAACCGGATCGGCGAGGGTTCTGAGCGCGTCAGCTTTCGCGGCGCCGTAAGCGGTGTAAAGGGCATTTGAGCGCGGCGCGAGGGAGAGGTAGACCACGGCGTGGGTCAGGTGGACGCTGCATTCGGGCATTCCGATATCATGGCATGCCTGAAATACGGCGGTGGTCAAAGAAAGCGCGCCGGAATCCGCCATTCCGACATCCTCGCTTGCGAAGCGGATCAGCCTTCTTGCAATATAGAGCGGATCCTCCCCGGCTTCCAGCATCCTTGCCAGCCAGTACACGGCGGCATCCGGATCGGAATTGCGCATGGACTTATGAAGGGCAGAGATCAGATTATAATGCTCTTCCCCGTTCTTATCATACAAAAGGGCCCGTTTGCCGGTACATTGCTCCACGGTCTCTTTCGTCACGGTAATTCGTCCCGTCTCATCCAGGGTCCCGTTCAGAATCGCCATTTCCAGCGTATTCAGAGCAGTTCTTGCGTCCCCGCCCGCGAAGTTCGCGATCAGCCGCAGAACATCCTCCGAGGCGGCAATATCGCGTCCGCCGTAGCCCTTCGGGGATGTTAAGGCATGCAGCAGCAGGCCGGTGAGATCATCTGCAGACAGCGCCTGCAGAACGAAAACCTTACAGCGGGAGAGAAGAGCGGAGTTGATCTCGAAGGAGGGGTTCTCTGTTGTCGCCCCAATCAGGATAATACTCCCCTTCTCCACATAAGGCAGAAATGCATCCTGCTGCGCCTTATTAAAGCGGTGGATCTCATCCACGAACAGAAGCGTCCGAAGACCTGTCAGCCGATTCTGCTCCGCCTGTTCCATAACGGCCCGGATTTCCTTGATGCCGCTGGTCACGGCGCTGAAATCAATGAACTCAGAATTCGTTCTTGCGGCGATAATACGGGCAAGCGTAGTCTTGCCGACTCCGGGCGGCCCCCAGAAGATCATGGAAGCGATCTGATCGCGTTCAATCAGGGTACGAAGAATCTTCCCGGGCCCTAACAAGTGCTTCTGCCCGGCAAACTCCTCAAGCGTCTGCGGCCGGATCCGATCCGCCAGGGGCGAGTTGAAATCATTCTTATAATCAAAAAGAGAAAGCTGCTTCATTGGATACCTCCCAAATACAATACGGTAAAACAATCCTGTGTTTGGATTTCATTCTAACACAAGACTTTGGGAATTGCTATGATAGAATCAAAAAGGACAGCAGGGGGGTCCGTCCTGAGAAAAACCGGATGAAACACAGGGGAATCAAGATAAAACGGGATAGAACAATACGATAAAAAAGCTAAAAATATGCTTGTCTTTTCAGATGAGATATGGTACAATAGTACCCGTCTGGAAAGACCACCATCATGGGGGTGTAGCTCAGTTGGGAGAGCGCTTGAATGGCATTCAAGAGGTCATGGGTTCGAACCCCACCATCTCCATTTTACAATTTTGCATCGGGATAATATGAAAGGGAGGCGAGGGCCTCCTTTTTTTAACCGATCAAACGGTGACTAAAAGGAGCCATTGCTCTATAGATGATTTCTCATCTGTTCTGCAATGGCTCCCTTTTTATAAGCCGTTATTCTAACTCAAATGCCCCCGTATACAGCTGATAATACTGCCCCTTCTGAGCCAGCAGCTCTTCATGGCTGCCGCGTTCGATGATTCGTCCGTGATCCAATACAATGATGACATTGGAATTCTTGACGGTGGAAAGGCGGTGCGCGATGACAAAGACCGTGCGGCCCGTCATCAGGGCGTCCATACCGCGCTGGACGATGGCTTCCGTCCGGGTGTCGATGGAGGAGGTTGCTTCATCAAGAATCATAACGGGCGGATCCGCAACGGCGGCGCGTGCAATAGAGAGGAGCTGACGCTGTCCCTGGGACAGATTGGCTCCGTTGCCGGAGAGCATGGTCTGATAGCCCTCCGGGAGGCGGGTGATGAAATCGTCCGCACCGGCCAGCTTCGCGGCAGCGATACATTCTTCATCCGTTGCGTCAAGCTTGCCGTAGCGGATATTCTCCATTACGGTTCCGGTGAAGAGGTTTGTATCCTGAAGCACAATTCCGAGAGAGTGCCGCAGATCGTCCTTCTTGATCTTGTTAATGTTGATGCCGTCATACCGGATCTTGCCGTCTGCGATATCATAGAACCGGTTGAGCAGGTTCGTGATCGTTGTCTTGCCAGCGCCGGTTGCGCCTACGAAGGCGACCTTCTGGCCGGGCTTGGCATACAGGGAGATATCGCGCAGGACCGGCTTATCCGGCTCATATTCAAAGTCCACGTCAAACAGACGCACATCGCCGGCCAGCTTCGTATAAGTCACCGTTTTGTCCACCTGATGCGGGTGCCTCCAGGCCCACATTCCGGTTCTCTCCGGGCATTCCGTAATGACTCCGTTCTCTTCCCTGGCATTGACCAGAGTAACATAGCCGTTGTCCTGTTCCGGCTGCTCATCCATCAGCTCGAAGATTCGATTCGCACCGGCAAGACCCATGACAACGGAGTTGACCTGATTCGATACCTGGTTGATATTTCCTACGAACTGCTTGGTCATGTTCAGGAAGGGAACCGCGATACTGATGCTGAGCGCCATGCCCGACAGACTCAGGTTGGGCGCTTCGGTCAGAAGCAGCAGGCCGCCCGTGAGCGCGACCAATACATACAGGATATTGCCGATATTATTCAGGATCGGGCCTAAGATATTGGCATAGCGGTTCGCGCGCCTGGATTCCTCGAACAGAATATCATTCAGTTTATCAAAGTCCGCTTTGCTGGCTTCTTCATGACAGAATACCTTAACCACTTTCTGTCCGTTCATGATTTCCTCTACGAAACCCTCCACGCGTCCAAGCGCCTTCTGCTGGCGGAAGAAGAAGCGGGCGGAACCGCCGCCGACCTTCTTTGTGACTGCAAGCATTGCGATGACGCCGGCCAGGACGACCAGAGTCAGCCATACGGAGTAGTAGATCATGATACAGAATACCGTAAGCACGGTAATCGTAGAAATCAGCAGCTGCGGGAAGCTCTGGGATATCATCTGCCGGAGCGTATCGATATCATTGGTATAACGGCTCATAATATCCCCGTGGTTGTTGGTGTCAAAATACTTAATCGGCAGACGCTGCATATCGCCGAACATTCTCTCACGCAGTTTCTTGAGGGTTCCCTGCGTAATAATCGCCATCAGCTGGTTAAAGGCAAGACCTGCGATCAGGGACAGGATATAGAACACGGCCAGTATGGCGACAAGACGGAGGATTCTGCCGCTTACCGCGCTCCAGTTGCCGTCTCTCCAGTTCTCTTCCATGACAGCAATGACATTCTGCATGAAAATAGAAGGAATAGAACTTACAACGGCACTGATGACAATACATGCGATCGTAAGCGGCATCATGACGGGATAGAATCCCAGCATGGTTGTTAATACACGACGGACGGTTCCTTTTTTTGCCTGCTTAGTCTTCATCCTGATCACCTGCCTTATTCTGAGAGGTATAGATCTCTCTGTATATTTCGTTATTTGCCATCAGCTGCGCATGGGTACCGACCGCGTTGATTGTGCCGCCGTCCATCACAATGATGCGATCCGCATCCTGTACGGAAGCGGTACGCTGCGCGATAATGATCTTGGTTGTCTCCGGAATATAAGTACGCATGGCCTTGCGGATCTTGGCGTCTGTCTTGGTATCCACCGCACTGGTGGAGTCATCCAGAATCAGGATCTTGGGCTTCTGCAGAAGCGCACGTGCAATACACAGTCTCTGCTTCTGGCCGCCGGATACATTCGCGCCGCCCTGTTCAATATAAGTATCATATCCATCCGGGAATCCGCTGATGAACTCATCCGCGCACGCCATCTGACAGGCCGCTGCCATCTCTTCGTCGGTTGCGTCCGGATTGCCCCAGCGCAAGTTCTCCTTAATGGTACCGGAGAAGAGGATATTCTTCTGGAGAACTACGGCAACCTGATTCCGGAGCGTCTCCAGATCATACTGCCTGACATCCAGCCCTCCGACCTTAACCGATCCTTCCGTGACGTCGTACAGACGGGAGATCAGCTGAATCAGAGAAGATTTCGAGGAGCCGGTTCCGCCGATGATGCCGATGGTCTCTCCGGAGCGTATGGTAAGATCAATATTGGAGAGGGCCATCCGTTCCGCCGTCGGGGAGTATTTGAAGTTGACATGGTCAAATACAATCGAGCCGTCCGCCACTTCATATACCGGATTGGCAGGGTTCGTGAGCGTACTCTTCTCCGACAGCACTTCCACAATACGCTTGCCGGATTCCACTGCCATGGTGATCATAACGAAGACCATGGAGAGCATCATCAGACTGCTCAACATCATGAAGCTGTAGGTCAGCAGCGCGGAGAACTGTCCGACATCCAGATCCAGTCCTCTGGAGGAGATGATGGTATAGGATCCGAAGGAGAGCACGAATACCATAACCGCATAGACACAGAACTGCATCAGAGGATTATTCAGAGCCAGAATCCGCTCTGCCTTCGTGAAGTCGGCGCAGACATCCTCTGCGGCGGTGTTGAACTTCTTCTGCTCGTAGTCCTCACGGACAAAGGACTTCACCACGCGCATGGCCTTGATATTTTCCTGAATCGATGCGTTCAGATTGTCGTACTTCTTAAATACCTTCCGAAACAGCGGCATGGTCTTGTAGATGACCAGTCCCAGGCCGATTGCAAGCACGGGAACCACGAACAGGAAGATCCATGCCATCCTTCCACCCATCACAACGGCCATTACAAATGCGAACACCAGCATCAGGGGCGAGCGGATCGCGGTACGGATCAGCATCATGTACGCGAACTGTACATTGGTCACATCTGTTGTCATACGTGTTACAAGGGAGGAGGTCAAAAATTTGTCAATGTTCTCGAAGGAATAGTCCTGGATTGCGTAGAACATATCCTTGCGCAGATTCCTGGCCAGTCCGCAGGAGGCTGTGGCACAGGTCGATCCGGCCAGCGCGCCGAACAGCAGGGACAGAACGGCCATGACAATCAGAATCGCGCCGTAGCGGAGGAGCATTCTCATATCTCCGCCGCTCTTCACTTCGTTCACCAGAAGAGCAATCACAAAAGGAATAATACATTCCAATACAACCTCAAATGAAACCAGTATCGGGGTTGCAATGGACGCCTTTTTGTACTCTCGGATACTCTTGGCAAGTTCTTTCATCATAGAGCTTTTTCGTTTCCTTTCTAGTAGAATATGCGGCGTTTGATGTCAGCCGCGAAACAGTGCCTACTATCATAAAGCTTTTTTTGGAATTTGTCAATGGAGGAAAGATGTGGTTGTTTTGCGGATTCTGCCGTGGTAAAATAACAAAGTAAAAAATCGGTATTCTGAAATGGCAGGTGCGATACGCAGCGAAAGATGCGATACGCAGCGAAAGGGAGGGCAGGTATGAGTCAGGAGACAGACAGAGGAGGGGCGTTGACCGGCAGTCAGCGCCGTGAGAAGATTCTGAATCTGTTAAGGAATACATCGGAACCGTTGTCCGGAGGAGAGCTTGGGGGCAGAACCGGCGTCAGCCGGCAGGTTGTGGTGCAGGACATTGCACTGCTGCGTTCTCAGGGACATAAAATTCTGGCAACTGCAAAGGGGTATCTCCTTGAAAGTCCGAAGCAGGCGGTGCGGCTCTTCAAGGTATGTCATTCCGAGGAGCAGACAGAGGATGAGCTTCTTACGATTGTTGATCTGGGAGGACGGATTGAGGATGTTATGGTGAACCACAGAGCCTACGGGGTGATCACCGCGCCCTTGGACATCAAATGCCGCCGTGATGTCAGCAATTTTATTACGAATATAAAGACCGGGAAATCCTCTCCGCTGATGAACGTCACATCCGGATATCATTTCCATCATATATCGGCGGACTCGGAGGAGATTCTGGATGAGATAGAGGAGGCACTGAAGAAGAAGCAGTATCTGGCGCAGTTCCTCCCTTATGAAAAGCTGTAGAGCTTGGAGATTCCTTCCACATACAACGAAGAGCCGGCTGTCTGCCGGCTCTTCGTAAGGGAGGAGTGATGAAAAAAAACGATCTATATTAACAAAAGAGGTTATTGTTAGTCGAAGCCAGTCACCGCTGCTGCAGTGGTAGCCTCTATGTAACTTACAAGTTCAGTATACTGTACGAATGTGAAAAATTAATGGCCGTAAGATGAATAAATTGTGAAAAATCCGGCGCAGGGTTTGTGGAGAAAGCAAGGAGGCGAGAAAGATGGCGCGTACGGTTGGAATTGGTGTCCAGGATTTTGCGGATATAAGAGAAGGAAATTATTTTTATATTGATAAAACCGACTTTATCAGAGCATGGTGGGAGAGCGGAGCGAGCGTCACCTTAATAACCCGTCCCCGCCGCTTCGGGAAGACCCTGACTATGAGCATGGTGGAGGAGTTTTTCTCAGTGGATTATGCGGGGCGAAAGGATTTGTTTGAGGGGTTGTCTGTCTGGCGGGAGAAGACATACCGGGAATTACAGGGGACGTATCCGGTGATCAGCCTAAGCTTTGCCAATGTGAAGGAGACAAGCTACCAAAGCGCCAAAACGAGAATCTGTCAGCTGATTACAGATTTGTACAGTAAGCATTATTATTTGCTGGACAGCGGATTGCTGACGATGGAAGACAGGAATTTCTTCCAGAGTGTAACGGCGGATATGCCGGAGGTCGTGGCAACGATCGCGTTATATAAGATGTCCGATTTTCTGTCCCGATATTATGGGAAGAATGTGATTATTCTGCTGGATGAATATGATACGCCCATGCAGGAGGCTTATGTGGACGGATATTGGAAGGAACTGACAGCCTTCGTCCGGAGCCTGTTCAATTCCACGTTTAAGACGAATCCGTGGCTGAAGCGCGGCATTATGACCGGAATTACCCAAGTCAGCAAGGAATCTATTTTTTCGGATTTGAACAACCTGAAGGTGGTTACGACTACATCTGAGGAATATGCGGAATCCTTCGGCTTTACGGAAGCGGAGGTCTTCGCCGCCATGGAGGAGTACGGATATGAAGGGAAGGAGACGGTAAAGTTCTGGTATGACGGCTTTGTATTCGGAAGCTGTAAAGAGATCTATAACCCGTGGTCTGTCTTAAATTATCTGGATACCGGGAAGATGCGCACCTATTGGGCCAATACCAGTTCCAACAGCCTGGTCAGCAAGCTGATCCGGGAAGGGAACCGGGAGTTGAAGGTGGAATTTGAACGGCTGCTTCGGGGAGAGGCGCTGCGGACCCGGATCGATGAGCAGATTGTGTATCATCAGCTGGATGGAAATGAGGAGGCGATCTGGAGTCTGCTTCTGGCCGGCGGGTATTTGAAAGCGGTGTCTGTTCACCGGCAGGGGGACGGCAGTTCCGGGGAGGACGCCGGGAATGACTGCGATCCGGAGCAGGATTACCGGGAGCCGGAGTATGAACTGGAGCTTACGAATTTCGAGGTGAAGCTGATGTTCCGGCGGATGGTGGAGGGGTGGTTCGCGCAGGCAAGGGCGGACTACAATGACTTTATCCGGGCCCTGCTGTGCGGGGATGTCGATGCCATGAACACCTATATGAACCGGGTGGCGCTGGCGACCTTCAGCTACTTCGATACGGGACACGGTGCGTTTGGGGAGGCCGAGCCGGAACGGTTCTATCACGGGTTCGTGCTGGGGCTGATGGTGGATCTGAGGGAGCGGTATGTGCTGACGTCCAACCGGGAGAGCGGATTCGGACGGTATGATGTGGTGCTGGAGCCGCTGTCGAAAACGGATGACGCGATTATTATGGAGTTCAAGGCGTTCAATCCCAGGCGGGAGAAGACTCTGGAAGAGAGCCTGCAGAATGCCCTGCGGCAGATTGAGGAGAAGAAGTATGAGACGGATCTGGAGGCCCGGGGGATCCCTGCGGAGAGAATTCGCAGATACGGTTTTGCCTTCCGGGGAAAGACAGTGCTCATCGGCTAAACTGTGCATTTGCACGATTGCATATTTTCGGGGAAAGTGCTATACTATCGATCGGTAAGAGAGCGTACAGGCGTATCGCCTGTCAGAAAGGAAGTATGGCAATGACAAAGATTAACATTATATCCGGTTTTCTCGGAGCGGGGAAGACGACACTGATAAAGAAGCTGCTGAAGGAAGCACTCGGTCAGGAGAAGATTGTACTGATCGAGAATGAATTCGGCGAGATTGGAATTGACGGGGGATTTCTCAAGGACGCGGGAGTTGAGATTACCGAGATGAATTCGGGATGCATCTGCTGTTCTCTTGTCGGGGATTTCGGCGAGGCGCTTAAGAAGGTGCTTGCGCAGTTTGCGCCGGATCGGATTCTGATCGAGCCGTCGGGAGTGGGCAAGCTTTCGGATGTGATGAGGGCCGTGCAGGATGTCGCGAAGGAAGCACAAGTGGAGATTGACAGCTCCATTGCCGTTGTAGATGCCAAGAAGGCAAAGATGTATATTAAGAATTTCGGAGAGTTCTTCAATAACCAGATTGAAAACGCGCAGACCATTGTCCTGAGCAGGACGCAGAATGTCTCTGCGGAGCGCCTGGAGGAGTGTGTGAAGCTGCTGCGGGAGCACAACGCGGATGCAGCGATTATTACGACGCCGTGGGATGAACTGGACGGACATGTGATCATGGAGGCAATGAGCAGAAGGGTCTCCTTGGCGGAGGAACTGCTTGCGGAAGAGGAGATTTGTCCGGAATGCGGACATCACCATGACGGACATGAGCATCACCACCATGATGAGCATTGCGATCATGAGCATGATGACCATGATCACGATCATGAGCACTGCGGCCATGATCACCACGACCATGATCACTGCGATCATGAGCACGATGACCATGATCACCATGACCATGAGCACTGCGATCATGATCACGATGGCCATGACCACGACCATCACGGGCATGATCACCACGGCCACGATCATCACCATCACCACCACGCGGATGAGGTGTTCACAAGCTGGGGCGTGGAGACGCCGCACAAGTTCACTTCGGAAGAGATGGGTAAGATTCTGGAGGCTCTGGCGAATACAAATGAGTACGGTACAATTCTGCGTTCGAAGGGTATGGTGCCGGCCGTGGAGGGAGACTGGATCTACTTTGATCTGGTTCCCGGTGAGTATGAAGTCAGAAGCGGTGCGCCGGATTATACGGGAAGGCTTTGCGTGATCGGAACCGATCTGAAGACGGAAGCGCTGGCCGGATTGTTTCATGCGGTCTAAGGAAGGCGCGGAAGTGAGGAATTGATATGGAGATACCTGTTTACGTGCTGGCCGGCTTCTTAGAGAGCGGCAAGACGACACTGATGAAGGAGACGATGGATGATCCGGAGTTTTCGTCCGGAGAGAAGACCCTGCTGATTGTGTGTGAAGAAGGGGAAGAGGAATACAGCGAGGAGATGCTGAAGCGCTGGAATGCAGCCATGGAAGTGGTTGAGGATCCGGATGAGCTCACGGCGGATTTCTTCATGAGATGTCAGAAGAAGTACCGCCCCGAACGGGTGATGGTGGAGTATAACGGAACCTGGAAGATGGAGCATATCCTGGATGCGAAGTTCCCGTCCCGCTGGGTGATTGTCCAGGTGATTACGACGGTGGACGCTTCTACCTTTGATAATTATATGAGCAATATGCGTCCGCTGATGATAGAGCAGCTGACGGGGAGCGACATGATCATCTTTAACCGCTGCAGCAAGGACACGAAGAAGGCGGCGTACCGGCGCAGCATTAAGGTCGTGAACCGGAAGGCTTCGATTTATTTCGAGGCATTTCCGGGAAGTGAGGATCTGCCGGAGGAGGATTTCCTGCCGTTTGATGTGGACGCGGATGAGATTGTGATTGAGGATGATGATTTCGGCATCTGGTATATTGACGCCATGGATAATCCGCAGAAGTATCAGGGGAAGACCGTGAAGTTCAAGGGAATGGTCTATAAGGCGGACCGGCTCGGGAAGAATTATTTTGTACCAGGCAGATTTGCCATGACCTGCTGCGCGGATGACGTTGCGTTCATTGGCTTCTTGTGCCGCTATGATAAGATCGCGGATTTGAAGCTGCGCTCCTGGTGGACGGTGACCGCGAAGGTGAACGTGGAGTATACGAAGGAATATCGCTGCGAGGGGCCCGTCCTTGAGGCGTTAAGCCTTGAGCCGGCCGAGAAGCCGGAAGAGAAACTGGTATATTTTAATTAAATACAGGAATGAACTGCCGGAGCCGGATTTGCTGTGATTCAAAGCCGTTCCGGCAGTTTTAACAGGAAGGAAAGATACGATGAGCATAACAGAAGAAATCTCGGGATATATATCGGAGCATAAGCAGGAGGCATATGATCTGCTGATTGAGCTGGCCAGGATTCCGGCACCGTCGGGGCGCGAGGAGAGAAGGGCGAAGTATATCAAAGAATGGCTGGAAGCAAAGGGGGCGAAAGGGGTCTACATCGATGATGCGCTGAATGTGGTGTATCCGGCAGGATGCGCCGATCCGGCAGAGTGCGCCGATCCGGCGGGATGCGCCGGGGAGAATCCGGTGTGTGTCTTCTCCGCGCATACGGATGTGGTATTCCCGGATGAGACTGAGCTGCCCGTTGCGGTGAGGGAAGGAATGCTGTACGCTCCGGGGATCGGGGATGATACGGCGAATGTCGCGGCGCTTATGATCGCGGCGGGATATCTGGCAGAGCACGCCGGGGAGAAGGCGGGCCGGGAAGGAACGGGATGTCTGATTGTCTTTAACTCCGGGGAGGAAGGCCTGGGGAATCTCAAGGGGATCCGCGCCATCTGCCGCCGATACGGGAGCCGGATCCGGCAGCATATCTCGTTTGACGGCACGATGAACGGGATTGTTACCCGATCGGTCGGCTCGAAACGCTACCGGGTTGAGGTGCGGACCGAGGGCGGACATTCCTACGGCTCGTTCGGGAACCGGAACGCAATTGCGTATCTTGCGTCGCTGATTGGTACCTTGTATGAGCTGAAGGTACCGACAAGGGGAAGAACCACCTATAATGTCGGAACCATCTCAGGAGGCACTTCGGTGAACACGATTGCGCAGCAGGCATGGATGCTGTATGAATTCCGTTCGGATGACAGAGAGGATCTGGAATTCATGGAGCGGCATTTTGAGGCGGTGATTGAGGCTTACCGCGCGAAGGGGATTACGGTTCAGGTTGATTTAATCGGCGAGAGGCCCTGTATGGGCGAGGTGCCGCAGGAGAAGATGGAGGCGCTGATACAGAGAGTGAATGCGGTAATTCAGAAATATTCCGGCCGTCCGGCGGGACAGGGCTCCGGATCAACGGACTGCAATATTCCCCATTCTCTCGGAATTCCGGCTGTATCCTTCGGGGCATACCGCGGGGGAGGTTCCCATACCCGCGGGGAGTGGCTGGAAATTGAAAGTCTTGAGCCGGGCCTGAAGATTGTGCTGGAGACCGTCCTGACCGAGAGCGGATGGTATCAGGCATAACGCCTGGTCCGTACCCGTCGGAATACCTGGAGGAGAGGCCTCCGGGAGACAATTTTCAGGCAGCACGTCCGCGAAAAAGATTGAAAATCAGTTCTGTAAATGATATACTGTAATTATCTGTTTTACACTTGCGTTCGTACATTATTTTCAAACTATTTTCATGAAGGGAGAGTTTCTATGACGGTAAACGAAGTGAAGGACGCGCTCCATGGGACTTATCTATGCGGAGAGGAGCACGGAGAGGTGGAGGTTCACAGCGCCTGCGGTTCGGATATGATGAGCGATGTGCTGGCGTTTCTCAAGGATCAGGCCGTTTTGCTTACGGGGCTGTGCAACCCGCAGGTGGTCCGCACGGCAGAGATGATGGATATTGTCTGTATTGTGTTCGTGCGCGGTAAGATGCCGGATCAGAATATCATTGAGATGGCCAGGGAGAAGGGCCTGCCCATGATCAGCACCCGGCACAGAATGTTCTCCGCGTGCGGGCTGCTGTACGAGAAGGGATTGCGTGGAGGTGCTTCGGATTGAGTGAATCGATACATTTAACTTATGAGGTATCCGCGGATGACTTCACCCGGGCGGGGGAAGCATCGAGCAGCGTGAAGCGGATGCTCAAGCAGATGGGGGTCAGTCCGGAGGCGATTCGGAAGGTTGCCATCGCCATGTATGAGGGAGAGATCAATATGGTGATTCACGCACAGGGAGGTCATATTGATGTGGAGATTTCGCCGGAGGAGATTATCATGACACTTGCGGACCGGGGCCCCGGAATCAAAAATATCGAGCAGGCGATGCAGGCCGGATTCTCTACGGCGCCGGATAATGTGCGTGCCCTGGGGTTCGGGGCCGGAATGGGACTTCCGAATATGAAGAAATATACGGATGACATGAAGATTGAAACGGTGATAGGGGTCGGAACGACTGTGACAATGAAGGTGTACATATAAATCGGAATTTAGAAAGTTAGAAGAGTTAGAGGTGACGGCAATGGAGAAGGGGAAATTCTATACTTCGGTTCATCTGGATGAATCGCTGTGCAAGGGATGTATTAACTGCATTAAGCG
>CALWGS010000033.1 GCA_944380155.1 uncultured Lachnospiraceae bacterium | reverse complement strand
CGGATAACTGCCAGAAGCTCCTTCATTTCCTGCCGAATCTGGTGATTCTCTATCTTGCACTTGTCGCATTTATTATCTATGAGGGCAAGGGAGATAATGAAAAGATGCTTGAGCCGATTCAGGATATCACAAAGACGGCAGGGCGTCTGACGGTGAATAGTCTTGGGAGCGAACGGATTAATGTGGAGGGGACGAAGAATGAGCTGAAGGATCTGGCCGGGGTCATTAACGAGATGCTGGATCGCCTGGAGCTCTCTTATGAGAGTCAGAGGCAGTTCGTATCCGATGCCTCCCATGAGCTTCGTACCCCGATTGCGGTGATACAGGGCTATACCAATATGCTGGCCCGCTGGGGTGCGGAGGATCCGGAGATCTTAAAGGAGTCCATTGAGGCGCTTCAGAATGAGGCAGCATCCATGCAGGATCTGGTAGAGAAGCTCTTGTTCCTGTCAAGGCATGATAAGAAGACACTCAAGCTTGAGAAGAAGCGGTTCCATATGGGGCCTGTGGTGGAGGAAATGATACGGGAGACCAGGCTGGTCGCTGCGAACCGGAACATTGAATGCCCCTGCCTTGAGGATGTCATCGTGTACGGGGATAAGCAGGCGCTTAAGCAGGCGGTGCGCGTGTTTATTGATAACGCGTGCAAATATACACAGGACGGTGACACCATCCGAATTTCCTGTGAGAATGCGGGCGGCGATTGTGTGGTGAAGGTAGAGGATACGGGGATTGGTATGACGAGGAAGGATATGGATAACCTCTTTAACCGATTCTACCGCTCAGAGCATGTCAGAGATCGAGGGATCAGCGGACACGGCCTGGGGTTGTCGATTGCCAAATTAATTATCATGGGACATACAGGAAAGATTAAGGTGCGTTCACAATACACGAAGGGAACGACATTTACAATTACCATACCGGACATCGGAAAGTTCTACAAAGGGACCAGAGCAGGCCGTTAGGACGGCGCTTTGGTCCCTTTTGTCAGATAAGATTCAGTTCGAGCTTCCACATAAGAATGCGAAGGACGGACTCTTCTACCTGTTCCAGTGGTATGGTTCCGTCCAGTACTGCTTCAATGACCGCCGGAAGCTGTATGGTCGGATCACTGCAGATCAGAAGGTCATTGCCGGCGAGGACGGCAAGCACGGCGGCGGAGCTGCCGTCGGTATATTCCGTGATTGCGTCCATAATCAAATCATCGGTCATAATAACGCCGTCGAATCCTAAGTCCTCCCGCAGCAGCTCATGGACAGCGGGGGAGAGGGAGGCAGGCATAGAGTCGTCCACACAGGTCATGATATTATGGGAGACCAGGATGCTTCCGGCGCCGGCTTCGATTCCCGCAAGGAAAGGCAGGAAATCGTTCTCGTAGAAGGATTCCAGAGAGCGGTTATCAACGGCAATCCCGGTGTGGGTATCCACATTATTTCCGTATCCGGGGAAATGCTTCAGTGTGCAGCCCATACCTTCTTCCTTCATAACGGATACAACCAGGCGGACATAGTCCGCGGTCTCCTGTGCATCGTTACTGAATGCGCGCTCATAGATGAAATCCTCGCCGCTTGTGCTGACATCGCAGACCGGAGCAAGATTCACGTTAATTCCAAGGCTGTGAAGAAGCGCACATTTTTCGATGGTATCGCTTCGGATCAACTCAAAGCCGCCCTCGGCATACAAATCGCGGGGAGAGAGAAAGGGTTCGTCCCGGTACTGGGAGAACCGGCTGATTCGGGTCACGGTACCGCCTTCCTCATCTACGCCAATCAGCATGGGAATCCGGACAGCGTCCTGATAGCTCTGAATATCCGCCGCCGCTTCCTGCGGTGTCTTGTTCTCGAAGTCCGAAGCAAATAAGACGTACCCTCCCGGCTGCCACCGGGCTGCAAGTTCTGCCGCATTCTCCGACGGGCAGCGGATGAAGAACATCTGCCCGACCTTCTCCTCCAGTGTCATGGAATCAAGCAGGGACATGGCCTGCGAGTAGAGAGAATCCTCTTCGAAAGGCGGTTCTTCTGAGGGTTCCTCCGAGGAAGATGATTCGAAAGAGGGTGTTTCTTCTGAAGCAGGATGACTTGTGGGAGCTTCCGAGGCCGGTTCAGCTTTCTGCTCAGGCGCTGCCGTGCCGGATTCCGATGCAGCGGATTCTGTCATGGTGGATTCCGCTGCATCGGAATCCACTATGGGATCGTCCGGTTCGCGGTTCAGAACATGCAGGGCGAAGATGACAGGAATTCCGATCACCAGGATCAGTGACAGGACAAGAAAGAAGACGGCCAACCGCCGCGGTGCCTGATTAGTTTGCCTCATTCAGAATCTCCTTGTACATCTGTATGTAGGTATACACATAAGAGATCAGGGATAATATCATAAAGACTGCGCACAGCAGAAGCAGGATAGTCACAACATTCGGATGGGTTGTGCTGAGGTTCGGAAGGCAGATGAGTACGATCATACTGACGAACAGAACGGTTGTACAGATTTTTCCGATATACTTAGCGCCGTTCAGCTTACGGCCCTTCTGAAGCATCACAAAGCCCGCCACGCCCATGAAGCCTTCCTTCACGATAAAGAGGGCAACCAGAGTCCACATCCATCTGATGCGGAGAACCAGAACCAGCATCATGGCTGCCTGCATCATTCTGTCCGCAATCGGATCGATGAACTTGCCGAACTCCGTAATCTGGTTGAACTTACGGGCAATTTTGCCGTCGATCAGATCGGTCAGCGACGCCAATGCCGCCGTACAGGCGGCCAGCAGATAGTCTGCCGTAGAGTCTGCCCTCAAATAGAGAATTACGAATACGGGGACCAGAATGATTCTGAAGTAGCAGAGAATATTCGGGATAGTCAGCAGATCCTGTTTTCTGATCTCGATAAATTTCATAGTAATATCCAGCCTTTCGTATAATGTAAGAGTGGAGCGATGTCAGTAAGGCTCCGTTCGGCCGTCCGTCCAAATGCTTCTTAAGGGAGAAGCATCACGGATCAACGGTTCAAATCAACTATATCACCGCGAAATTTTCTTGTCAACCGCGCAGGAAGTTAAGAGTGAAAGAATTTGTTTGTTCTTTCTCTTCACAGGCTTGTGTCCGGAGTAAGTTGATACGACAAAAGATACCTGCTGCCGGTCTCGAACCGATCAGGAGCGGATTCAAAGCCAAGCCGGTTCCAGAAGGGGAGGGCGGAAGGGGAGGCGGTCAGACAGATCCCGCGGGCGCCCTCCGCCCGATATTGTTCCGCAACCGAATGAAAGAGGAAGGTGCCGAGGAGATTTCGCCGCCTCTCCGGCCGGATAAAGAGATCCCGCAGCAGGAACCAGCCCGATAAATCCTCATTCGATTCCTTCGCGGTATACGGGAGCAGAATGCAGAATCCCGCCGGTATTCCCGCTTCCGTCAGAAGGTGAATGCGGAGGCCGGATCGTTCTGTATCATACAGCAGATCCTGAAATATGCCTGTTATCCTCTCCTCATTCAGGTAGAACCGAAAGTCCTCGTTGTAATAAGAAGACAGCATGGAGAGGAAAGCCGCGCTGTATGAGTGTTCAAATGGTATCACATTCCGTGAAACCTCTGCATTCATCATAACATCACCCCTTATATGTTTTTGAACTGGGACAGGTACAGGTTGTAGTACAGTCCCCGCTTCTCAAGAAGCTCTTTCGGGCTGCCCTCTTCCATAATTCTGCCCTGATCAATATAGAAAATTCGGTCGGCCTTCTGGACGGTCGAGAGGCGGTGCGCAATCACAAAGGCGGTGCGTCCCTTAAGAAGTGCCTCGATTCCGTTCTGGACGAGCAGTTCGGTATGCGTGTCGATACTGGAAGTGGCTTCATCCAGAATCAGAATTCGGGGACGGGATACCATCGTTCTTGCAAACGCAATGAGCTGGCGTTCGCCGATAGACAGCCCGGCTCCGCGTTCTTTCAATACGGTATCGTACCCTTTCTCAAGCTTCATAATAAAGTCATGTGCATGAACCGCCCGGGCAGCTTCATAAATGTCCTCATCCGTGGCATCCAGTCTGCCGTACCGGATATTATCCCTGACGGTTCCGGAGAATAGAAAGTGATCCTGTGTCATGATTCCCATCTGTCCGCGGAGGGATTCTACCGAGACATCCCGAATCGGGATGTCATCAATGAAGATATCGCCCTTCTGGATATCATAAAATCGGCTGATTAGGTTTACAATCGTAGTCTTACCGGCGCCGGTGGGGCCGACCAGGGCTATCGTTTCGCCGGGCCTGACCTGGAAGCTGACGTCAGAGAGCACCTCCGTATCCTCATCATAGGCGAAGGATACATGGTCGAAACATACGGCGCCCCGAACCTCTGGCAGGGCGCGTACCTGTGCCCCATCGGTGATATCCGGTTTGGTGTCCAGAATCTCAAAGATTCGTTCCGCTCCGGCGACATTGGTAATAAGCTGATTATAAAAATCGCTCAGGTTCATAACCGGCCGCCAGAACATAGAGATATAGGTTCCGAAGGTGATCAGAGTTCCGACGGATACCGTCTCCGCTCCGATCAGCCTCACTCCCGCGAAGTACAGCGCAAGCGTTCCCAGACCCCAGCATAGATCTACAACGGGGCCGAAGCCGTCCGCAAGAACAATCGCGCTGACATAAGACGATCGATGCTCCTCCAGGAGGATATCGAAGATCCCGGCGGTTTCCTCTTCCGCGGTAAAGCTCTGGATGGTACGGATTCCGGATATATCCTCATGAATCAAGGCATTTAGGTTGGATCCCTTCTTCCGGTGGAGCTGCCATCTGGCATGAGAGAGATTTTGAATCAGCCACACCCCTGCGATCATAAGGGGCAGACTTGCCATCGCCGCCAGGGCGAGCTTCACGTCCAGGATTACCATAATCAGAACGACTGCGCAAATGGTGATAAAATCCGGAATCAGCGTGGTAACACTGTTGGAGAGGACATTCTTCAGGGAATTGACATCTCCGATAATCCGGGCAAGGATCTTGCCCGCGGGCCGCGAATCAAAGAATCGAAGGCCCAGGGCCTGGATATGGGTATACAGCTCCTGCCTGATGGTAAGCAGGACCTGATTGGACATCCTGGCCATGAGATACATTCTGATCTGGATCAGGATCACCAGTACAATATTAAGGACAGCCGCGAAGATTCCGAGTGAAATCAGGCTCCTGATATCTCTGTTCTTAATATGCACATCAATGGCTCTTTTTATAATCAGAGGATTCGCTAATGTGATTGCCACGGTGCACAGCATCAGGAAGAGCACCAGGGCAATCTGCAATTTATAGTCAAGAAGATACCGGAACAGCCGCAGCAGCGTTGTTTTCCTGCCGGTGCCGGCCAGTGTTTCGTCCTCGCGGACTGCATTAACAGCCATATTCCGCCTCCTTACAGTGCGGCAGATCCATCGAGCTGCCCGGATGCTGTCTGGCTGAGATAGTCTCCGTACTGGGCCTGATAGGTCTCGTAGTACATCCCCTTCCCGGCAAGCAGTGATTCATGGGTTCCGCGCTCTGCAATCTGTCCGTCTTTGAGTACAATGATTTCATCCGCATTGCGTACCGCAGAAATCCGGTGCGCAATGATGATTTTGGTAATGTTTGTCATATGATTCAGGGTCTCCTGGATCTGATGCTCGGTCTCCATATCCAGGGCAGATGTGGAATCATCCATAATGAGGATGGGGGCATGTTTCGCGAAGGCGCGGGCAATGCTGATCCGCTGCTTCTGTCCTCCGGACAGACCCACCCCGCGTTCTCCGATGACCGTATCGTACTGATCCTCCATCCGTTCGATGAAGTCTGCCGCCCGGGCATCCGCGAGCGCATTGACCACATCCGTTCGCTGGATCCGTTCCCGGCCGCCCAGCCTGACATTCTCATGAATCGTATCGGAGAACAGGAAGACATCCTGCATCACCGGAGCAATACTGCCGCGCAGCTGCTTGAGAGTGAGCCTGCGGATATCGGTTCCATCCAGAAGGATTCTTCCCTCCGTTACATCATAGAAACGCTCCAGGAGATTCACAATGGAGCTCTTCCCGGTTCCGGTTGCGCCCATGATGCCAAGCGTCCTGCCCACGGGCAGGGAGAAGGAGATATCCTTCAGAATCTCCTGATCTGACAGAGTGAGAGAGACATGGTCGAATTCCACGCTTCCTTCCACATGATTCAGAACCACCGGATCTGCCGGATCGGTGATCTCGGGCTTCACATCATAGATTTTGCGGATTTTCCTGCCTGAGGCAATCGCAGACGCGAAGTCATTGCTCAGCCATCCAAGCATCTCCATCGGCCAGACAATATTCGTGCAGTATTCCGCGAAAGCACCAAGCGTTCCCAGCGTGATCTGCTCCTCAATCACGAGGAAGCCGCCAGAGATGATGACGATAACCGGCAGCAGCTTGGTGATGAACTGGAACAGGGGCTGGTACCGGATTAACAGCTTGGACTGTTTCATATTCAGCTCGTAGTAGCGCCTGTTATGAGAAAGGAACTTCCCGATTTCAAACTTCTCTCTGGCGAATGCTTTCACGGTGCGGACACCTGCCAGATTTTCCTGCGCTACGGTATTGAGTTCAGCCGTCTCTTCGCTGATCTCCTCATAGACCTGATTCAGCTTATGCTCCATCAGGATCGCGAAGAATGCGACAAGCGGCATTGCGATTACGGGAATCAGGAAGAGCTGTGCGCTGGTATGGTACATACACCAGAGAACAATGGCCGTATGAATGACGACTTCAATCACGAGCATACCGACATATCCGAGGCCGCTCCAGATCTTATCGACGTCATCCTTAACACGGGACATCAGCTCCCCCGTATTGGTCCGGTCAAAGTAGCCGACGGACAAGGTCTGGATATGCTGAAACAAATTGCGGCGGATATGAACCGATATTTTCGTGCTGACGCAGTCAAAAATCAGCTCCTTCCAATAACCAAATACGCAGCGTCCGATTCCGATGAACAGAATCGTAAGCAGCAGCCCTGTCAGAATGTTGTATCTGCCTTCGCCGATCACATCGTCAATAATACGTCTTGTGATTTGAGGGGCAAGCATATCGAGGGCAATGGAGGCTATCATACAGAAGATGGCAAACGCGTAGGCGTACCAGTACTTCAGCAGATAGCCGGATATCTTTTTCATAAAAACCTCCGTTCTGCCTGCAGCATAGCATATCGTGCAGGCATGGCAGCTGCAAAGGGATGGGCTCCGTCAGACTTCCCGGGGTATTCTGCTCGCGTTTGGGATCATGCAAAGACAGGAAGCCGCATGCATTTAAGCGGGATTCCTGAATATAAAAATACCGCGGCAGGATACCGCGGACACAATAAGAGACTGGCTCGTCTTAATGTTCAAAACAAAGCCTTCCGGAGGCAGCCCAATGCAAATATTCCGATAACATGTTGTTAAAATCCGATGCAAGTAATAAAATCCTGATATACATGGTTGAACCTCCTTTTCTTAAATTTCGATTATCATTGCTGCAACGCCTTCATTATATGCTCTGGAAGGGGGAAAGTCAATCGGAAAATAAAAAATTCTCAAGCTTCGTGAAGGAAAGATTAAGAATTCATAAATTTGCCGGAATTTCAACTTTTGTTCATAATTATGTGGTATAGTAGAAGGGCAACGGGGGGCGCATTGAAGAAAGAAAAGGTGATAGGAAATATGGAACTTCCGATTTTTTATAATCAGTCGGATGAATGGGGAAAGACGCTGCTGCTGTATGATTCCGCGCTGAAGGAGCTGAACACGCGGCTTGAGATTATTAATAATGATTTTAAGCTGGCGCATCAGTATAACCCGATCGAGCATATAACCTCAAGGATTAAGTCATACCAGAGTATTGCCAAGAAGATTCGCAAGCAGGGTGTGGAGCTTACGGTTGAGAATATTGTGAATTATGTGAATGACGTTGCGGGCATTCGGATTATCTGCTCGTTCACATCGGATATTTACCGGATTGCGGAGCTGCTGTCCAGACAGTCGGATATCCGGATCTTAAGAGTTAAGGATTACATACAGAATCCGAAGCCGAATGGGTATATGAGCTATCATATGATTGTGACGGTGCCGGTGTTCTTAAGCGACAGAATGGTGGAGACCAAGGCAGAGATCCAGATTCGGACCATAGCGATGGATTTCTGGGCCAGTCTGGAGCATAAGATTTACTATAAGTTCGAGGGGCACGCACCGGATTATATCCGCCGGGAGCTGAAGGAATGTGCCGAGCTTGTGGCATTTCTCGATAAGAAGATGCTCTCCATTAACGAAGAGATTAAGGAGTATGCGAGACTTGAGGAATTCAAGGCAATGGCCGCGGGCGCGCTGGTGAGCGTGCAGGAGTCGGTTATGGGGAATGAGGGCCGGGAGGAAGAAGCGTATCAGAAAGAGGAATCCGAAGAGGAGATCCTCTCGGACTACCGGGAGATAGGCGAGGGTTCCGGGGACGATATGGGGATGCTCGAGGCGATGGAGCAGCGGGTAATCAGCGAGAATGCGGGAGTGTATCAGACGGGGAATCCGGATCCTGCGGACGCCGGGAAGGATTCCGCGGGCAAGGCAAAAGGAGAGAAGAAGCAGGGAACCTATACGGATAAGGTTCCGTTCGTAGGGGAATTATTTGCAGGCGGAAAGAAGAAAAAGAAACGCGACATCGGACTGAACGGCGCGTAAACCATAAGATAACAGGAGGGAAGCAGGTGTGCCAAGGGGTTTGGCGCCTGCTTCCCTCTTATTCTTATATATTGTATATCGGGATTAAAGCTTCAGCTTGGAAAGCATGTCTCCCAGGCTGGTGGTAGCATCCCCGCCCGAGCGGTATTCTCTGGGGCCTTCCGATACGGGCTCTTTCGCGGGCTCCTGATCGGAGGCTGCCTTGATGCTCAGGCTGATCTTGCCGTCTTTGACATCCAGAACCTTCACCTTGACTTCATCGCCTACCTTAAGGGCATCTTCCACTGTCTTAACTCTCTTCTGGCTGATCTGGGAAATGTGAACCAGACCGGATAAGCCGTTCCCGAGATCGACGAATGCGCCGAACGGCATCAGCTTCTCAACCTTGCCGGTGGTAACTGCGCCCTTCTGAACCTGCGCAATGCGCTCCGCCTTCTCTGCCGCGGCACGATCCTTGGCGGCCTCTCTGCCGGAGAGAACAAGGCGCTTCTTCTCCGCGTCAACGGTAATAATCACTGTGTCGATTTCCTGGCCGACGACAGTCTCAAGATTCTCAATATAATGCTGGGAAATCTGCGATGCGGGGATAAATGCGCGAACGCCCTTCACATAAGCGACAACGCCTGCCTTGACAGCCTGCGCAACCTTGACGGTGACAACCTCTCTTGCATCCATCATCTTCTGGAAGCCGGCCCAGTTCAGGACATCATCCGCCTTCTTCTTTGAAAGGAGAATGCTGCCGTTCTTATCTTCGCCGAGAACCTGTACCTCTACGGTATCACCGACGGCGATATCGGTCTTAATCGAAAAATGAGGATCATTGCTCACTTCGCCTGCCTTGATAATGCCTTCCGCATAGGAACCGAGATCAACCGTAACCTCTGTCTCCGATACACCGACAACCGTACCCTTGACCAGATCCCCTTCCTTTAACTTCTTAAAGGAGTTGTTGAGCTCCTCCTTGAATTCATCCATGGACGGTACGGCTTCCTTGGGAGTCTCTGCCGCAGGAGTCTCTGCTGTGGCAGAGACTGCGACAGATTCCTCTGCCGGAGCCGTCATTTCCTTAACTTCGTCTTTCACTTCTTCGTTCATTTCGTTCACCTCTTCCCGGACACGAACGGATGCCGTGCCCAAATTGTTCAAGCTCTAGTATAACACAGGTTCTATGAGAATTTCAAATATATTGTGTAAAAAAACGGGATTAGCGCTGGATCGTGACTTTACAAACCGATCAGAAGAGATTAGAATATCTGCAGAAATCTATTTATATGAGGAGGTAGCAGGATGCCGGCGTTTTTAGAGGATATTGCGTCGTTTCGCGGCGACGGCGGAAGAAATGAGTCGGGACAAAGCCTGGAGGAATTCCTGGAGGCGTATCGTCATGAGGATTATGACTGTCCGTCCGTGACCGCGGATATTCTGGTATTCGGCATGAAGCAGGAGGGAAAGCCGATGCCGGAGAATCTGAAGCTTTTGATGGTGAAGAGGAGGAATCATCCGTGCATTCATTCCTGGGCGCTTCCGGGAGGCTTTGTCGAGATCAGAGAGGATGCCGCAGCCGCGGCTGCGCGCGAGCTTCTTGAGGAGACGGGGCTCTGCGGGATTCCGATGGAACAGATCGGGTGTTATGCCAATTATGACAGAGATCCGAGATGGAGACTGGTGACGATCTCTTTCCTGGCGCTTCTGGAACCGGGAATTCATGAGATCGCGGCAGGGGATGACGCGGCAGACGCGGTCTGGATGGATGTGAGACTGGAGAAGGAGTCAGTGCGGACGGATTCGGAGAGGCAATCGACGGATTACCGCCTGACTCTCCGGAATGAGGAGCGCGGCATCCGCCTTGGCGCCCGGATTGAGATCGCGGAGAACAGAACCGGCTATCTCAAGGGGCGGACGGTGACGATTCGTGAGAACGACGGAATCGCCTTTGATCACCCCAAGTTTATTGCGGAGGCGGTTCTGCTTCTTCTTGACAGAGCAGAGGAGAGAGAATAGAACAGACAGGAGGAGATACGATGCAGCTGCTTGTATTAATCTTAAAGAAAGTGGAGCTTTTGGATTCGCTGCTGAAGGAGCTGGCGAACGGCGGTGTTAAGGGAGCTACCATTGTAGAGGGAACCGGTATGGCGGAGGCTCTGGTCAATATGGAGGATCTTCCGATGTTCGGTGTTCTGAGAAATATTCTCAAGGACGAGGAGAAGGAAATCAGTAAGATTCTGTTTTTTGTCTGCAGTGATGAGGAAATGATTGCGACGAGAGGGATCATCAAGAATGTAGTGGGAGATCTGAAGGCTCCGAATACGGGAATTATGTTCTCGATTCCGATTACTTATGTGGAGGGTATCGGCAATTAGTGCGGATGGGAGAACAGACTTAAATTATACGAAAGCATCAATTTGATACAGGGATGGAGACGATTATGAATATTTATCTTTATATGGCATTTGCGTGGGCACTGGCGCTGATCGCCGGAAAGATTGTTAAGAAGGTGAAGCTGCCGAATGTGACGGGGTATCTGATTATGGGTCTGCTTGCCGGTCCGTACTGCCTGGGGCTGATTCCGGCTGATATCGTCAGCCAGCTTTCGTTTCTGCCGGAAATGGCGCTTGGGTTCATTGCATTTTCGATTGGAGCGGAATTCAAGCTGTCTTATTTGAAGAAGGTCGGCAAGGCGCCGATTGTGATTGCGTTCTGTGAGGCGATCGGGGCGGTTCTGGTTGTGGATCTGGCGTTGATTCTGACCGGAAATGATATTGCGTTCTCGCTCAGTCTCGGTGCAATCGCCGCGGCAACGGCTCCGGCGGCT
Organism: uncultured Lachnospiraceae bacterium; assembly: GCA_944380155.1. Classification (GTDB taxonomy): domain Bacteria; phylum Bacillota; class Clostridia; order Lachnospirales; family Lachnospiraceae; genus Caccomorpha. The sequence continues at coordinate 2,236 of CALWGS010000033.1, read as the reverse complement.
ACCCTGATGGTGGTAAGGCAGTACAAGGCCAAGGGGCCGGTGACGGATACTCTTCTTGCGGTTGTGGCGCTGGATGACGCGGCGGCTCTGATGTGTTTTGGAATCTCTGTTGCGGCCGCAAGAGCGATTACTTCCCAGGGAGGGGGATCCTTCCTGAGCGCGCTTGCCGCCCCTATGTTTGAGATTGTATTTGCTCTGGTATTCGGGGCGGTGATGGGAGTGATCTTCCGGTTCCTGGTTAAGCTCTATACGGGACGCGGAAACCGTCTTGCCATTACCATCGCAATGGTATTTGTCTGTCTGGGAGCAGCGGATGTCGCGGGCTTTTCCGATTTGCTTGCCTGCATGGCAATGAGCGCGGTGTTTGTCAATACATCCAAGGAGAGCGACATGGTATTTGAGCAGACGGATCGAATGACGCCTCCGATTTTCATGCTGTTCTTCTTCCTGTCGGGCGCGGATCTCGACCTCAGAGTCCTGCCCTCCGTCGGCCTGGTCGGAGTTCTCTACATTATATTCCGGGTGGTCGGCAAGGTTCTGGGAGCGCTGTTCGGAGCGAAGATCTCGAAGGCCGAGCCGGTGGTGCAGAAGTATCTCGGGTATGCGCTGGTTCCCCAGGCAGGCGTGGCGATTGGACTTGCGACGACTGCCATGTCCGTTGTTCCGGAGCATGGCAAGATGATTCAGACCGTCGTATTATGCGGTACTGTAATTTATGAACTGACCGGCCCCGTGATCACGAAGCTGGCATTGAAGAAGGCCGGAGAGATTTAGACGGCATAGGGATCCTTTCTCCGGTACAGGTAAGAGTTTCCCTTCTTCCCCGTGCGGGTGAGGCAGCCCGCGTAATAAAGAATATGAAGGGCCGTTCCGGCGCATCCTTGTGATACGCGGGCGGCCTTTTTATAGTCGGCGCTTGTGAACGGATCGGGCAGTCCGTCCGGCAAGAGAGCGGGCCAGGACTCCTGAAAATCAATATCAACTTCGTCATACAGGCCGGACGGGATCCGGTCGCATTTGGTGGAGCCTCTTTTCTTATCCCGGCTCCAGCCGTCTAACATTCGGTATTCTTCCAGATCAATCAGAACAACCTTGAAGCCCAGATTCGGATCCCTCAGGTAAGACTTAATCTTATACAGTTCGGGAATGATTTGATACACCGTTCCCTGACGGGGGGATTTGCGGGGAGCGCTGATCTGCCCGGTCAGCGGGTCGATCCAGCGCAGGTACTTAATATGAGCAACCGGGTATACAATCGTAACGGGACACAGGGGCAGGAAGGCGTCAAGCTTCCTGCGGAGCTTGTCAAAGCCCTTGGTCTGGATCTCAATAATCCGGTCCGGAAGTCTGATATCGGCGATAAAACCGCCCACCTTCTGTTCCTGGCAGGCCCGATCCGGGCACAGGTATTGCTTTAATACGGCGTGGATTGTCTTCTCTGAGAGGGTTCCGATTCCGGGCTCCTTCCCGCAGGAATCGATGATCCTCCCGCAGGCTTCTTTGAACGTTTCCCGGTTCATGCGGGTTTCCTCCTTTTCTGTGGAATTTTCTTGTGGAAATTGTAGCACGCACAGGAGAATACGGCAAGGGCTCTTGCTTCTTTGATCGGGGGCTGATATAATGGGAGTCGCAAACGATAACAGCATTTAGGAGGGAGCACAATGACAGACAGGAAAGCAGCAGAAGAGCTGAAAGCAGCAGAAGAGCTGCTTGCATATATAAAAGAGAGTGTGACTCCGTTCCATGCCGTTCGTGCGGCAAAGGAACGGCTTGCGGCCGCGGGCTTTGAGGAGCTTGGGCTGCGCGGGGAATGGAGCCTGGTTCCGGGGGGACGGTATTATGTCGAGATCTACCGGAAGACCCTGGCGGCATTTACAATCGGAGAGAAGGGGAGGGGCGGGGAAGAGAACCCGGTCCGACTGCGGATTGCGGCGGCGCATACGGATTATCCGTGCCTTCACATTAAGCCGAAGGCGGAGATGACGTTTGGACGGTATCAGAAGCTGGATACGGAGGTTTACGGAGGGCCGATTCTGAATACCTGGTTTGACAGACCCCTGTCCATTGCCGGGTGCGCGGCGTTAAAGAGCGGGTCCGCATTCGAGCCGGGAATTCGTCTGTATGACGCGGGACGCCCGCTTGTGACACTGCCGAATCTTGCGGTTCACATGAACCGCGAGGTGAATAAGGGCGTGGAGATTCAGAAGCAGAAGGAGCTGCTTCCTCTGTTCGGGAT
>CALWGS010000032.1 GCA_944380155.1 uncultured Lachnospiraceae bacterium | reverse complement strand
ACTCCTCTGCGCGAGGCACTTCAGGCATTCGTAGAAGTAACTCAGCAGTATGTAACCGGTGAAGCGAAGATGAAGCTCTACAAGGGCAATATCATCAAGCAGGGAACCACCTCTCCGTATTCTTTATACAACGAGAGCATTGCTTCCTTCACGACCGGCGATCTCTATGATCATCATGATGCAGAGGGCTTCATTAACCTCTTTGGTCTCTCCCTGAAGGTCAGGGCTATGAAGATGGCTGAGGTCGAGAAGAACCAAAAGACAGAAGAAAAGTAAAAAGAACCAGATAGAGCAGAACAGAGAAAAAAGAACAGAAATCAAGCCCGGGAACATCATCTTCCCGGGCTTATCTGTATCACAACCCCTATCAGATTGGAGGCCTTGTCATGAAGTCAGGCACACTTGTCATCACCGGATGGAGCGGTTTCCTTGGTTCCAGGCTCAGGAACAGCCTGACAGAACACGTTCGCGTCATTCCCGCTCCAAGAGATTTGATCCGTTCGGGTTCCGCAGAGGAACTTGAGCAGTTTCTCCGGCGTCACCGCCCGGACGCCGTCATTCACTGCGCCGCCCTGTCAGATACAGGGCTCTGTGAAACCAATCCGGCCCAATCCTTCCATGCTAATGTAGCGCTTCCCGGACGGCTTGCCCGCGCCTGCGCGGCAGCGGGAACCCGATTGGTGGCTATGAGCTCCGATCAGGTGTATAACGGAGTCCGCTCGTTAGAGCCGTCCTCCGAAGAAGTGTCCTTAGCACCCGTTTCCGTGTACGGCCGTCACAAGCTCGAAGCAGAGCGGGCCGTTCTCTCTGCCTGCCCGGATGCCGTTATCCTGCGACTGACCTGGTTATTCGATCTTCCGGTCAGGGGCCTTAAGACAAACCGCAACCTGCTGACCGGCATTCTCGATGCTGCTGTCACAGGGAGCCCTGCCTCTTATTTTGTTCATGATTTCCGTGGAATGACCTATACGCAGGATCTGATATCCGCGTTCGGCTCCATCCTCTCGCTGCCCGGAGGCATCTACAACACAGGCAGCACAAATACGCTCTCCACCTATGACACGGCAATCTATACGGCCTCTCTTCTGAGAATTCCCAATCCCGAAGTCCTGATTCAAAGAAACGAGGACGCATTCCGGGATTCGCCGAGGAATCTTACCATGTCAGGAGAGAAGCTTGCCGCCGCCGGGATCCGTTTCCCGGATACGAAGGAAGCCATCGCCCGGTGCCTGTCCGACTTTGGCCTGCTAAGACAGGGCTCTGATGTCTAACGGTATCTTCTGCTGCGCCGTATTCCGTACAGCATCAGCATAACGGCGGCCATCATAAGAATTCTCAGGAGAATCTGAGGGGTTCCGGCAGCGGAACCTCTCTCTTCTTCCCACTCCTCATACTCCACATCCAATCCAAGATACTCCGCTGTGCTTTCGGCAATCCCGCGGATCGTATCCTCAAGCAGGACATTCGAAAGCCCGCAGCTGCCAAGCGCGGTCCGGATTCCGGTATTGCAGCCCAGATCCACAAATTCCAGATACGTATCAATTCCGGCCTGCCGATCCTCAAGGGATACCTCCCAGATTTCCAGGGCCGCCGCGGCAGAGACCGCGTAGCTGATATAATACATCGGCTGATGGAAGGTGTGCGGAACCTCCATCCACTGATACGCCATGGAACCGGGCAGCTCAATTCCGTACTCCGCAGCAAGCTCCCGGTACCGATCCGTGATCTCCTGCGCGGTCATCTGCGGATTCATATAGACCTCATACTGGAATTCATCATACAGACAGCCGTCCACAATTCCCGAGAGAACCGCATACAGGGTATAGAGCGTAACTTCATCCGCAATCTCCGGGAAGATATCCGGGTAGTAAGACAGGAACAACAGCTCAAGCGCCTGAGAGTGAACCTCCGATACATCAATCGAATCAATCTGGTAATACTTCGTCTGCCCGTTCTGATAGAATTCGTTGTAGTGCCCGAACTCATGAATCATGGTCGTTACATCATAGAAGCTTCCGTCCGATGCATTGAAGGTAAAAGGCGCCTGGTACAACGGCAGATACGTGGTATACCCAATGCTCATCTTCCTCTCATCCACATCCCAGTCATACAGATGATACTCCCTCATATACGAATATGCCTCCGAAAGCTCCTCGGATATCCTTTCCATACAGGGTTCGAGCCGATCCAGCAGCTCCTCCTCCCCGCCGTAGGAAAAGGAATCCAACGCATCAAATACAGAAGAATCAAAGCACTGGATCAGCTCCAGATAGACCGGGACAACATACTCCTTCACATAGGAATACAGATACGCGGCATCTCTTGTGGTATAATCCCTCGAATAGATCAGCTCATAGGCATAATCCGCGTAATTATCATATCCGTACTCCGCCGCCGTCTCTGTCCGGACTCCGACCAGCTCGACAAAGATCTCCCCGATCCGCTCATACCGGTTCTCCTCCTCCAAAAGCAGCGCCTGATCATAATCCGCGGTCAGCTGCTGCTCCCTCATGGCAAGATCCAGTTCCTCCTGGGTCATGGCCTCATACTCCGCGTACCACGACAGTTCCTCCCCTTCCCGAGCAAGAAGAAGCTCCCCGTAATCCGAATTCAGGATCCGGCTGACGGTCTGCAGGAACTCATCATAGATCGTATTCACACATTCATACATCCACTCGCTCTCTTCCCGGTACCAGGAATTGCTCACGTCCCTGTAATACGCGTTCTGACAGAGCACATATAAGGTCTCAAGCTCTGAGATCTCAGATACCAAAGCGTCATAGGCCGCAAGCAGCTCCGCTTCTCTTCCTTCCTCCAGAAGCAGCCGCTCCGCTTCTTCCTGCTTCTCGTAGAAATCCTCCGTATCATAACGCTCATACACCATATCCCGGTAATCCACCGTTCCATGCTCCGCCGCATATCCCCGGACAGCCGGAAAAAAGAACAACACCGCGGCCAGGAGATAAGCCGCCCTCCTGACCGCCCTACTCATTGTACTGCAAAATCATGACATGAGTTCCTTCTTTCATGGATACCTCATAGTCTCCGGACAACCGGAATTCTCTTCCCTTATGGCGCTTCACCAGATCGCTGTCATGGGTATACAAAATCATGACGCCCCCTCTCTTAAGGAGCTGTGCCGCCTTCCGAAAGAATCTCCGGTACAGAACTTCGACCTCTCCCCGTCTGTCCGCCCTGACTGTCCACGGCATATCCGTAATGATCTCATCAAAAAGATATTCATGCCGGAAATCAAAGAAATCACGATTAATATAATTCACCGAAAGTCCCGCTGCCCTGGTATTCTCTCTTGCTCCCCGGATCGCGTCCCCAAAGCTGTCAATGCCGTACATCGTACCCGGCCTTACCAGCCTGGCCCGTTCAATCAGCATCGTACCAACCCCGCAGAACGGATCCAGAATCTGCGCCCGCTCCTTTAGATACGGCCTCGCCAGCGCCGCCGTCAGCGCGGCATTCACCGGGTGAAGGCTGACCGCCGTCACATTCTTCCGGTAGGCAAAGCGCGTATCCTCCCAGGTAAACAGCTTGATTACAACATTATAGTCCCTGTCCTTCGTCTTAATCAGCCGGATCTCCATCTCATAGAAGGACGGCGTATTCACAAGCGTCCTCCCGGAGACCTTCTCAATGGCCGCCGCCAGCTTCTTTGTGAATGCGGCCTTCTTCTCCGGCTCCAGACTGCTCTTCACCTCAAGCCTGAAATAAAACGGTGTCCCCCCTTCATGGCAGGACAACAGGAAACGCAGCAGCGCATGCTCCCCTCCGGCAATCCGTTCCGCCGCTTCCTCAATCTCCGCGGAACACCTCGTCAGTCCCGGAACAGCAAACAACGCCTCCCTCCAGGTCCTCACCCGGGCAAGCTCGCCCGGGTTATCGGTCCGGACCATCAGTCCGGCGGGAAGCGTCTTCATTGGCAATCCCTTCAGCGCCTCCGCCGTTACGTGAATGTGATTCCGATTCGTCGTCAGAATCATGGTATACTCCGCCCCGCGTCCGTGGAACCTGTGAGGCTTCGGCTGTTCAACGGACAGAATCAACCGGCTCAGCTCTCTTAACTCCTCCTCGATATGCTTCCGGTTCTCCGCGGAAGGCTCGCAGGCGGTAAGCTCCTCCCGCCTCTTCTTCAGCCGGTCCAGAACCCGGCTGTAATTCAGCTCCGACAGGGCACTTAAGTAAGAGCTCTTTACAAACAGCTGATCCTCCGCCTCATATGCGTCATACAATACGGACGCCCAGGCAGAATCGCCCGACCGTCCCGCAAGCAGGGCCGCGTTCTTCCTGACCTTGGCATCCTCATTCCTAAAAAGCCGCATCAGAAGCTCCCGATTCTCTTCGTTCTTCAACAGTACGGCCCATTCTTCTTTCGCCGCATCCTCCTTCAGCGCAGCCTTCATGGCAATCAGGTTCTGCCGGATCTCTTCCCCGTCCCGAATCCTGTTCCAATACGCTTCTATCATACGGGATCCTTTCTCTCTGAAATTTCGGGTGCATCGCTGCTTTCATCCACACCGGTTTCATCCACACCGGCCGTCTTCACGCAGACTCCCGCCATAACGCACTCCGCGCGCAGATAAATCGTAGCGCCCGGACGATCCTCGGGAACCATATTGGCAATTCCTCCCATCAGGCTGTAGCCGCTTACGGATACATTCACATCATTGGGAACCTTGATATTAATGCCGCCCATGACGCTGCGGCAGAAAACCACCACATCCTTCTCAACGGAGGCTTTGCTCAAATCAATATCCAGCCCGCCCATGAATGCCGAGAACTCCGCTCCCTGGAAGACCTCGCCGTCGAACTCGATTCTGCGCCCGTTCATAAACGCGTAGAACTCCGGCTGCTCCGTATCCTTCGTCATCTCTTCTCTGTAACGAACCGCCTTGGACAGCATCTTCTTCGTCAGCATGGCACAGGCCTTAAGAGCCGCCGCCAATGCAAGGATCCTGACTGCGCCGCGAATTATCGAGCAGCCGCTCTCTATGGAATTCTTTCTTTCATTTTCACTCATTGTTGACCTCATTTCTGCGCTGTTTTGTATCGTGGGCAGATCCGGATTCACAGCGCGGATCCGGATCCGCCGGACGGGTACCCTGTCCGGGCTCCACCCTCCTTCGTTCCATTTGCTTTACAGACTATGTAGAAACAGTCCGCTTCGAAGCTTCGGCTCGAACCAGGTTGATTTCGGCGGCATCAGCCTTCCGGCGTCCGCAACCGCGAACAACTCCTGAATCGAAGTCGGATACAGGGAGAACGCCGCCTTCATATCCTGATTCACCCGCCTCTCAAGCTCCGCAAGCCCCCGGATCCCTCCTACAAAGTCAATTCTCGGATCCACTCTGGGATCTCCGATTCCGAGCACCGGCCCAAGCAGAAAATCCTGAAGAATCGAGACATCCAGCCGATCCACGGGATCCGCACAGGCAAGCAGTTCCCCGGGTGCCTCAAGGCGATACCACCCGCCTTCCAGGTAAAGCCCGAAGACCCCCTTCCTCTCCGGCGAAACCGGCTGCCCGCCGCACTCCTTCACAGCGAAGCACTCGCTTATGCGCCGGAGGAATTCGTCCTTCGT
>CALWGS010000031.1 GCA_944380155.1 uncultured Lachnospiraceae bacterium | reverse complement strand
GGCCGCAGGTAACTCCTTCGAGGACATCGCAGTCCTGACCGACTACGCACCTGGTGCTCGAGGCCCCGCATCCGAGTCCGTTATCCGCCTCCAGGGGATTCTTTGGAAGCAGGCCGTTCTCAAAGACGAATCAATTTCTGAAGGACAATGGCGTGGAGCCGATTGACTGGCAGATCGAAAATATCTAAGACAACACAGGAGGCAGCAATGGAACAGAATGGCGATAAACCATACGGAAATGACACCGGTGTATCGATTTTACATAACAAATATTTTCTCTATGCGACAGAGTTTTTCTCGGGAATGTCCGTGATGGCGGTGGAGCTTGGCGCAAGCCGCCTGCTGGCTCCGTATTTCAGCTCTTCCCAGATTGTATGGACCATGATTATCGGGATGATTATGATCGCGATGGCGCTGGGCAATGTGTGGGGAGGGAGGATGGCGGATAAGAATCCGAACCCTTCGAAGCTGTACGGGCGTCTGTTAGTGGCAGCCGTCTGGATTGCGCTGATTCCCTTTGTGGGAAAGTATGTGATAGCGGGGGTATCGTTTGGAGTTGCTATCTTCATTGAAACGAATTTCCTGGTATGGGCATCGATGGCCTCCTGTCTGGTTCTGTTTGTCTTCCCTCTGATGCTTCTGGGAACCGTAACGCCGTCCCTGGTGAAATATACGGTATCGGATCTGGAGCAGAACGGCAGGATTGTCGGAGAGCTGGAGGCGTTGAATACAATTGGAAGTATTATCGGAACGTTTGTGCCTACATTTGTTACGATTCCTACAGTCGGAACTGCGGCAACCTTCCTGATCTTTGCGGGGATCCTGGCGCTGCTTGCCATTTTGTATTTTATCTCCGCGAAGAAGAAACGTGCAGCATCGGTCGTCTCCATTCTTCTGATTCTGGTTCTTGGCACGCAGACCGGAAGGGTGAGCTTTGCATTCACCTCGGACGGAATCCTGTACGAAGGGGAATCTATTTATAATTATCTCCAGGTTCAGGAGGATGAGGACAGCATCCTTCTGTCAACCAATGTACTGGTTGGAGTGCAGTCCATCATGATGAAGGATCAGAGCCTGACCGGAATGTATTATGACTATGCGCTTGCCGCGCCGTTCATGGCGGGGGTTCCGGAGCAGGGAGAGGGGGATCTGTTGATTCTGGGACTGGGAACCGGCACCTACGCGGTGCTGTGTGAGGAGTATTTTGAGGGAATCCGGACGGAAGGGGTGGAGATTGACGATAAGATTGTCGATTTGTCCAGAGAGTATTTCAACCTTCCCGAAACGGTCGAGGTCAGCATTACGGACGGAAGAGCCTATCTGTCCGGTGCCGGGACCTATGATGTGATTATGGTGGATGCTTATCAGGACATTACAATTCCGTTCCAGATGTCAACAGTCGAATTCTTCACCCAGGTGAAATCTCATCTCAAGGAGAATGGGGTTATGGTTGTGAATATGAATATGCGTACCGATACGGACGGCGGGATGAATGATTATCTTCGGGATACAATTGCAAGCGTATTCTCCGAGGTCTATACGGTGGTGGTGCGAAGCGGGACGAATATGGAGCTGTTCGCTTCCGATAACCCCCGAATGCTTGAGGTATTTGAGGAGCAGCTTGCTTACGCCGAAGATCCGGAGCTTGCTGCCATGATGGAGCGGGTGAGAGACGGGCTGACAGCAGCCGAACCCGGGGACTATATTTTGACGGATGATAAAGCGCCGGTGGAACTTTTGGGAATGCGGGCAATTGACGAGCTGATCTCCGACGAGCTTGCATACTATAAAGATCTGATTCGGGCCGGGGATTTTGAAGGTTTGCTTGACGCGCTTCAGTGAGCGGAAAATAAAATAACGGGAATTCGGTCAGAAGCCGGAGCCCGTTATTTTTTAGAAGTATCGTTTTCTTTATTGCGCGGCAGCATCAATCAACCCGTACAGCTCATCGATATCCTGCTCCGGTCCGGCTTCTCCGTAATAGAGAACCAGAATGACGTGATGATCCTTCAGTCCGAACAGGCAGGTAGTGCCCGCATCATCCTCAGCCAGGACAAGGCGGTCGAATGGGCCGGGAGAGAGCTCCTGTGAGGCAAGTCTGCCTGTAATGTTCGTCTGCAGGGTATAGCGTTCAATCAGCTCCTCTAACAGCGGTTCGGCAAGCCAGGAAACGCTCAGGTCATAGAAGCGGATCCGGAGGGACGGGCTGTATTCCAACTCGCTTCCCTGCCAGGTTCTTCCGGGAACCGAGGCGGTCAGGCTGATCTGGCAGTAAGACCGGGCAAAGGGGCTCGAACCGTAGCTTACCGCGGTCTCACTGGATTCCACGGAATTTTTAGATTCCGTGGGTTCTTCCATGGTGAGGAACCATTCGTTCGCGGAGGAGAGCAGGGAGGATACGGAGGCCGGAATCCCTTCCTGCAGCTGTCTGGACAGACTGGTAAAGCCGATCCCGCCTGCCAGAGCCAGGAATATCAGGCTGAACGCGGGTACGATCAATCTGAGAATCCCGGTTCTGTGTTCTGTTCCGGGGCGGTGTCCGGAAACGGAGCGTCCGGCGGCCTCTCTCAGCTGCCCAAGCAGGCGTCTGAGCCCTGCAGCTTCCTGGGCCCAGGGAAGCCCGGCAGCCAGATATAACAGGAGGGCAAGCAGCTGCGCGGTAAATCCCCCCTCCGCGGCGAACATCAAGGGCCAGTCGCTCATGAGAAATCCCGCTGTAAGAACCGCAAGGATGGCAATGCCGGAAACCGAAAGACAGGCCAGGATCATGGCGGCGCGGCGGGAGGCCGCATTGTACACCGCAGCTGTCTGAGCCGGGTCGAATTCCGGTTCCTTCGCGTCCGGATTGGAGCGCCGGTATATCTTGAAATAATTTTTATACTCTGTTACATCATACCATCCGTTTGGGATGGAGGATTCCGCCTGTTCGGCTTCTCCGGCCGGTTCCTCTCCGGCGAAGGGGAGGAGGCGGTAGACCGCGGGAGGTTCTGAACTCCTCTCGAACACGGCGGCAAACCCGCCGATTCGGACAAGAGAGAAGCCTTTTTTTGACATATTGGTAAGCCAGTCTTCAACGGCGGTGATATGATATGGGTCCACAGGGATCAATCGGTACTTCTTCATAAATTCCCTCATTTCTTTGTTCATTTGCGTATGGCCGGCAGGACGGGCCGTAAGTGCAGGAATACCGTCGGAATTAACTGGCGGTACACTGAGTATAACACAGGGAACGGGGGATGAAAAGATTTATTTTGGAGGTGGCAGACAGGATGCACAGATTAAAAATTGCACTTTTGCAGCTTAAGCCGGAGGGTACCCGGTCCGGCAATCTTAAGAAGGGGCTGGAAGCCTGCCGGAAGGCAAAGGAGCTGGGGGCGGATATTGCGCTGTTTCCCGAGATGTGGAGCTGCGGGTATCATATCGCAGAGGATATCAGGGAACTGAAGGCGGAGGCAATTTTGCCGGACGGTGAGTTCACGGAATCCTTCCGGCAGTGCGCGGGAGAGCTTGATATGGCGGTTGGCATTACGCTGCTGGAGCGTTATGAGCCGCTTCCAAGGAATTCCCTGTTATTATTCGACCGTCACGGCAGGCGGGTTCTGGCCTACTCGAAGGTTCATACCTGTGATTTTGGAGAGGAGCGCAGGCTGACGGCAGGGGAGGACTTTTATACAGCCGATCTGGATACGGCATGCGGCCCGGTGAAGGTGGGCGCCATGATATGCTATGACAGGGAGTTCCCGGAGAGTGCGAGAATTCTGATGCTCAAAGGCGCGGAAATCCTGCTTGTCCCCAATGCCTGTCCGATGGAGATCAACCGCCTCGCCCAGCTTCGCGCCAGAGCCTTTGAAAATATGATCGGGATCGCGACCTGCAATTATCCGGACGGTGTTCCGGACTGCAACGGCCATTCCAGCGCGTTTGACGGCGTCGCGTATCTGCCGGAACTTGAGGGATCGCGGGATACCTGTATCCTGGAGGCGGGAGGCAGCGAGGGAATTTACCTGGCGGAATTTGATCTGGATATGCTGCGGGCGTATCGGGCATGTGAGGTTCACGGCAATGCATACCGGCATCCCGGAAAGTATCATATGCTGATTGAGGAACGGATCGAAGAACCGTTCCTCCGTGAGGATTACAGGAAATAGATTCCGGATGGTCCTACCGTTTTTTCGTACCGGAACCGATCAGTCCGTCAATATAATTTCTCACTGCCTGCGGCTGCGAGCGGTAATGCTCCAGAAGATGGCGTTCCTGCTCGGTAATTAATTCATGGGTTCTGCCGTCCGGTGATACGGGAATATCAGGACCTGCGTAGTCCGCTTCCTCATAAACGAACAGGCGGGCGATTCTCGGATTCTCGTCCTCTACTGCCATACTCAACATTTTCTGGACGTTCACATTATACAAGACGGCGAGAGAAACGATCATGGCCGGAGTCGGCATTCTCTCGCCCCGTTCATGATATCCGTAGGCGGATGAGGACATACCGATATAGTCCGCCACATAAGCCTGAGAATAGAAATGTGTGTCACGGAGGGTTTTGATATAGCGCCCCCAGGAGGCATAGGAGGCCTTCTTATTGATGGAATCCGCCGGACCGGCGTTCTTGTACTCTGTCTTGTTTTCCATTTCGTTTTCCATCCTGATGGGATGTTCCGGTCTGCCGGACAGATGTTTGGACATGGAAGACCTTCCTCCTTCCTTTCTCTCGCGTTATATCCTTAATTATACTGAAGACGCATAAAAACACAGCAAAAAGCAATGAAATATCCGACAGATTACATGATAATTTATTGTGATATACTCTGGAGAGGTTTATTCCTGAGAGGAATATTTTCGAAAGAAAAATGATAAGGGATTGCCGGTTGGCCGGTACGGACTTTTCTTATCTCCCGATTTGTGATAACCTAAGAGATGACAGAAGAAGGCTTGAGACGGGTTCGTAGGTGCTTGAGCTTTGGATGTCAAATGAAATGACAGGGATAGAAAGGAGAACGGAATGGGAAGCATCTATTTTGTCCGGCACGGCGAGTCCGTGTGGAATGTGGAAGACAAGATATGCGGGGCGACAGATATCCCGCTGACCAAGAAGGGACATGAGCAGGCTGTTGCGACCGGAATGCAGGTCATAGAGCAGGGGATCCATGCGGATGAGATCCTGTATTCCCCTCTTTCAAGAGCTGCAGAGACAGCCAGACATATCTCCGAGGTAACCGGGATTCCGGCCAGGGAGGAAAAGAGGCTGATTGAGCAGAACTTTGGCAGGTGGGAGGGAAGCAGTCCCCGCAGCAGCGAGGCATTCGAGAAGGCAAAGCAGCAGTTTGTCTGCAGCTTTGAGGGAGGCGAATCCATGCTCCGTCTGGCTCAAAGGATCTATAATCTGTTGGATGAGCTGAAAGAGAAGGCGTTTGGTGAAGATCGGTCGTATATTCTCGTGGCGCATAACGGAATTGCCCGTGTGGTGCAGTCTTACTTTCGGGACATGACGAATGAGGAATATGCCGCGTACGGAGTGAACAATTGTGAGATCCGAAGATTTGACTTCACGGAAAAAGAGACTGCCGGCAGGGCAGACGGGGGTCATCCGTCAGAAGGGATTTCATCATGAAGACAGTCAGGGTGGCTGCGGCCATTATCAGGGGCCGCGGCAGAATCTTTGCGACACAGCGCGGGTACGGGGAGTTCAAGGACAGTTGGGAGTTCCCGGGAGGGAAGATCGAGGAAGGGGAGACGCCGGAGCAGGCTCTGATTCGGGAAATCAGGGAGGAATTAAATACTGAAATCAGAGTCGGAGAGAAGGCTGCCGACGTAGAATATGATTACCCGTCCTTCCACCTGTCCATGGAATGCTTCTGGGCGGAGGTGGTCTCGGGAGAGCTGGAGCTGAAAGAACATGAGGCGGCAAGATGGCTTTCAAAGGAGGAATTAGACAGCGTGGCATGGCTGCCGGCAGATTGGGATCTGATTGAGAAGCTGAAGGGAGAGCTGTCTGCCGCAGCATTTTGTGTCAAGGGACAGGAGCGGTGATTGAGACGGTATCTTTTTTCAAAAAATCCTCCCAAACCGGTTGACTTACCGGTGTGGTTCGTGTATACTATAGATAAACGATTAAGCAATCGTTTAATTGAGTAATATAACAGGGAGGATATGACGATGCAGGAGCTTATGATTAACGGTCTTCTGGTAATTGTGATCGGGATGGCAGCGGTTCTGCTTCTGATGGGACAGAGAAAGGATCTCGGTATGAGAAAGAAGCAGAAGAGGATGCTGTACCGTATTCTGGCTGCCACGGTACTGCTGCTGATTCTTCAGCTGGCGCCGGCGGAATGGTTTGAACGGGTGGATTCCTGGCTGCCCGGTGCCGGGTATTGGGTGCACCTGGGGCTTTACTTAATTGATTACCTGATCATTGGGTATGATATCCTGCTTAAGGCAGGGAAGGGGATCCGGAACGGGCAGATTTTCGATGAGTGCTTTTTAATGGCGATTGCTACGGTGGGTGCCGTTGTTCTGGCGCTTTATGAGCGGAGCGGAGATTATACGGAAGCCATTGCGGTTATGCTGTTTTATCAGATCGGTGAGTGGTTTCAGAGTTATGCGGTCGGAAAGAGCCGCCGCAATATCAGTGAGCTGATGGATATCCGCCCCGACTACGCGAACGTGGAGCGGGATGGGAAGCTTGAGAGGGTGGATCCGGATGAGGTTGCGATCGGCAGTGTCATTGTGATACAGCCGGGCGAAAAGGTGCCGATTGACGGCACGGTGATAGAAGGAGTTTCCAGCCTCAATACCAGCGCATTGACCGGTGAGAGTCTGCCCAGAGACATTCAGGCCGGAGATGAGATTACCAGCGGCTGTATCAATATGACCGGTGTGCTCAAGGTCCGGACGACGAAGGAGTTCGGGGAGTCTACGGTATCGAAGATTTTGGATCTGGTGGAGAACGCAAGCTCCCGCAAGTCAAGATCCGAGAACTTTATTTCAAAATTTGCGAAAGTCTATACTCCGGCGGTCTGTATTGCGGCACTTACGCTTGCTGTTTTTCCGCCCCTTGTCCGAATGATCGGGCTCGGGCTTGACGCCGAATGGGGCGTATGGCTCTACCGCGCGTTGACTTTCCTTGTCATCTCCTGTCCCTGCGCTCTGGTGATCAGCATTCCGCTTTCGTTCTTTGCCGGAATCGGCGGAGCAAGCAAGGCCGGAATCCTGGTGAAGGGGTCGAATTACCTGGAGACTCTTTCCAAGACTAAGATTGTGGTATTTGATAAGACGGGAACCCTGACACAGGGAGTCTTCGAGGTGGACGGAATTCATCATAATGAGATGGAACATGCCAGGCTGATCGAGTATGCGGCCCTGGCGGAGAGTGCTTCTTCCCACCCGATCAGCAAGAGCCTGCAGAGAGCATACGGCAGAGAAATCGACCGCAGCCGCGTGACGGATATTCAGGAAATCAGCGGGAACGGAGTGATTGCCAGGGTGGACGGCGTGGAGACAGCTGCGGGAAATGATAAGCTGATGGAGCGTTTAAAGGTACCCTATATTAACTGCCATCAGCCGGGGACGATTATTCACATGGCGATTGACGGAGCATACGCCGGACATATCGTGATATCTGACCGGATTAAGCCGCACGCGAAGGAGGCAGTCGCTGCTCTGAAGGCGGCAGGCGTACAGAAGACGGTTATGTTGACCGGAGATACCAGAAAGGTGGCAGACCATGTGGCAGACGCGCTTGGAATCGACCAGGTGTACAGCGGTCTGCTTCCTGCGGATAAGGTAGAGAAAGTAGAGGAAATGCTTGCGGAGAAATCCGGGAGAGGGAAGCTGGCCTTCGTCGGAGACGGAATCAATGACGCTCCGGTCTTAAGCCGCGCGGATATCGGAATTGCCATGGGCGCCATGGGTTCCGACGCGGCGATTGAAGCGGCGGACGTGGTTCTGATGGACGACGATCCCATGAAGATTTCCAAGGCAATTCAGATATCCCGCAAATGCCTGGGAATTGTATATCAGAACATTGTATTTGCCATCGGCATTAAGCTGATCTGCCTGCTGCTCGGCGCATTGGGAATCGCCAATATGTGGCTTGCCATTTTCGCGGATGTGGGCGTCATGATTCTTGCGGTTCTCAATGCCATCCGCGCGCTGTTCGTCAGGAAGCTGTAACGAAGCAGCAGCTCTTTTAGGAAGCTCCAATCGCTTCCGCATGGAACCTCCGGTGTCCGGGGAAGTTAGATTCTGTCCGGAATTTAGATTCCGTCCGGGTACCGGATCCCGTCCGGAAGGGGCTCCCATTCACTCAGTCCGAGACTCTGCCGGAACTTCGCCTGTTCCATGGTCAGCTTCGGCAGATCCTCCTGCAGATACGCAAGCAGTTCATGGATTCCCTCTCTTGTTACATTGTTGATCAGGAAGATTCGTTCGCAGCCGGCGTCTGACAGCCACTGTCTGACCATGGGAATGTTGGCATAGGGGGAATCCGTCTTTGTGATGATGCCGATCAGCGGGCGAAGAATAAAGGAGTGGAGGCTTGCGCCAAAGAGGTTGAACGGCTCGTCCGCCGCCTGGACGATTGCGATTACATCTGCCTCGAAGGAGAAGCAGGCCAGGCCCACGCTGAAGTTCTTGGATTCCGCATATTCGCCGGGGGAATCAATCAGGTCGTCCTGCGTGTTCGTATACTGTGTCTTGACATAGTGAAGCTCTTCTCCTTTCAGCGCCTGAGTCAGAGAAGTCTTCCCCGCTTCGCTTCTTCCCATTAAAAATAATTTCTTCATAATACTGGTTCTCGTCCTTTCGCCCTATGTGATCCTGCGGTCAGCTCTTGTGGATCTCGCAGGTATGGAAGCCAAGCTCTTCCCGGAATACCCTGACGACCTCCTCCACGGAGGCCTGTACGTCCGAGAGCCTGCCGGTAATAATTAAGGAGCCGCAGAACCGATCCATGAAGCCGATCTGCACATTTGCGCTCTTGACCGCGATATCCGCGGCGGCAACGACGGCCTCCCAGGGCGTGAAACGAATCATTCCCACGGCTTCCCCCGTGTGATCCTCGCCCTCATGGACGCCGATGTGCAGTGCCAGATTCTGGTAGATACAGGCCTGCGACGGGGTCAGAATATGTGCCAGGCAGACCTCTTTGCCGGGGACCCGCACGCGGATCATGCGCAGACGCTTCCCCTTGAGGTGTTCATAATCATCGTGGAACAGCCTCTCAAGCAGTTCCTCTTTTGTGATTCGGGTCATAGCTGCACTTCCTATCGTTTTGTAATCCTGCAGACAACATATCCTAAGGTGTCCCGGAAATAATCCACGATCTCTGTCATGGCTGACATAACATCAGAGATCTCTCCCGTAATAATCAGCGTCCCCGTGAACCGATCCGCGAAGCCAAGGTAGACATTGCCGCTCTTGACCGCGATATCCGAGGCAATGACCGCGGATTCCGGCGGAGTCATATTCATAATTCCGATTGCCGACGAGCCGTAATCCAGCTGTGGATTCAGTCCGAGCTTCTGATATATAATTGGAGCCGGGCCGCCCATTACATGCGCGAATGTGATTTCCTTCCCGGCCACGGTCTCCTGTACAATTCTGATCCGTTCTTCCGATCCTCTCTCCATTCTCGTTTCCTCACTTTCCGTAGTAGGCCTGACCCCCGGGTCTGTTCTCCCGGCCAGGCGTCATTTCGATCATACTATCAGAAAAAATTCCTGTCAAGCTGATCTGCAGGGAATTTCGTGTTTCGAATGCCTTAACCGGAAACCGCCTTGTTTTTCCCGCGGGACTGTGGTAGACTGTGCTGGAAGGAAGAACAGGTAGATTTGGTATGGAAAGGGAGGATACGATGGGACATATTTATCAGAATAGTGCGGAATTGATTGGCAATACTCCTTTGCTCGAGCTTGGGAGATTTGGCGCGGCACAGGGGGCCGGGGCCAGGATTCTGGCGAAGCTTGAGTCGTTCAATCCGGCAGGCAGCGCCAAGGACCGGGCCGCAATCTTTATGCTGCTTGATGCGAAGGAGAAGGGACTGCTCCGGGAGGGAGCCGTGATCATCGAGCCGACCTCGGGCAATACCGGAATCGGATTGGCGGCGTACGGGATTCCGATGGGATATGAGGTCATTCTTACCATGCCGGATACCATGAGTGTCGAGCGCCGCAGCCTGCTTGCGGCGTACGGAGCGCAGATTGTGCTGACGCCGGGATCGGAAGGAATGGCAGGCGCAATCAGGAAGGCGCATGAGATGGCACAGGAGATTCCGGGAAGCTTCATTCCGTCCCAGTTTGAGAATCCGGCGAATGCCAGAGCTCACAGAAGTACGACGGGGCCTGAGATCTGGAGGGATACGGACGGGAATGTTGATGTGTTCGTGGCGGGAGTCGGGACGGGAGGAACGATTACCGGAGCCGGAGGATATTTGAAGGAGCAGAATCCGGCGATATGGATTGCCGCGGTCGAACCGGCCGGTTCTCCGGTGCTGTCCCAGGGAAGGAGCGGAGCGCACGGGCTTCAGGGAATCGGAGCGGGATTTGTTCCCGCACTGTTAGATACGAATGTCTACGATGAGGTGATTTCGGTTACGGAGGAAGAGGCTTACCAGGCAGGAAGGGCGCTTGCGGCCACGGAAGGAATTCTGGCCGGAATCTCCTCCGGAGCGGCGCTTGCGGCAGCCGTTCAGATTTCAAAGCGTAAGGAGCGGCAGGGGAAGCAGATTGTGGTTCTGCTTCCGGATACGGGGGAGAGATATCTCTCCACGCCGATGTTCAGGAAGGAATAGATTGCCGTTTGGATACGGCTGCAGGAAGGCGCCGGGAACCGGCTTAGATTGAGAAAGGATTGGAAGTATGGATCTGAAGTATCAGGTTAAGACGCTCGATTTCATTAATAAAATCATTAACCGGCGCGCGGATGAGCTGTCGTTCATCGGGCCGGTTATGAGCAAGGCCGCTATGCCGCAGGATGCAGCGATGCCGCATTTTGCGGCACACAAATCAGAAGAGGGGAAGCTGGCACGCTGTACGCCGGAGGAGCAGGGAGTGGATTCGGGGTACCTGGCTTCTTTTGTAAGAGAGCTTTCGGAATCGGATGAGATTCATCTTCATACGGTGATGGTACTGCGGGGCGGCCGTGTGATTGCAGAGGGAAGCTGCAGGCCCTATGACAGCGATACCTGGCATGTCTGCCATTCTCTGAGCAAGAGCGTGACCGGTCTGGCCGTGGGGATTGCCATAGAAGAGGGGCTGTTGAAGGAAAATGACCGGATTGTGGATATTTTCCGCGGGAAGGTCGGGCTGTTCCAGCAGCTTCGCAAGAAGAATCTCACAGTAAGGCATCTGCTGACCATGTCGAGCGGAGTGTCCTTCAATGAGACCGGGGCGGTGACAGAGGAGGACTGGGTGAAGGGGTATCTGGAATCCGGCTTCCTGTTCGATCCGGGAGAGAGGTTTTATTATAACAGCATGAATTCCTATATGCTCTCCGCGGCAATCCGGGAACTGACGGGGCAGAATCTGACCGAATACCTGATGCCCCGCCTGTTTCATCCCATGGGAATTACGACGCTGTACTGGCAGAAATGCCCAAGGGGGATTGACGCGGGAGGCTGGGGACTGTATCTGCTGCCGGAGGATATGGCGAAGCTCGGCCTTCTGATGCTGAATGGCGGCAGCTGGAACGGCAGGCAGCTGGTCCGTGCGGACTGGATTGGTGAAATGTCACGGAAATGGATGGATACGCCTAAGGAGATTGGCCTGTACGGCTACGGATACCAAGTCTGGATGTGTGAACGGCCCGGGAGTTTCCAGTTCAACGGAATGCTCGGACAGAATGTATTCATCTATCCGGATCTGGATATGGTCATTGTGACCACGGCGGGAAGTGAGGAGCTCTTTCAGGTATCCGGCATATCCGAGGTGGTGGAGCGGTATTTCCCGCTGGAATACAGGCCGTCTAAGAAGCCGCTTCCCAAGAATGCGGCCGGATTCCAGGCGCTTTGCCGGGCCCAGGAGGAGATGTGCTGCCCGGAGGAGAGGATTCCCTGGGACAGACATTCATACCGGGGAGGCTGGAGGAGGCCGGGTCCTTTGCGGGGGTCCCGGCAGGCGGGCGGGCAATCCGTCCGGCATCCGCTGTGCCTTGCCGATGCGCCGGCGCTGCGCGGACTGGATCACAGAGTCTATGAGATGGAACGGCCGGGCGGGAGCATCCTTCCGCTGTTTCTGCAATGCATCCATAACAACTATACGGGAGGCATTGAACGCCTTGCCTTCGCGTACCGGGACGGGCACCTTTACATTACGGTGACGGAGAAGAACAACAGCAATACCGTTCCGGTCGGATTCGGGAAGGCAGTCAGAACTCAGGTCTGTATCAACGGCGAACTGTACCGGATCGCCTGTACCGGGAAGGTTAGAGAGGATGAGGACGGGGTACCGGTGCTGGTGATTCGGTTCTACTACCTGGAAGAGGCCAATGTCAGGACCTTCAAGATAGCCCTGAGAGGGGAGCGGATTACCGTAATGTTACTGGAACAGCCGGGAAGGAAGATGATTCTGGAAGGAGTCGGGACCGTACTCAGCGGGGTCAAGGGCCTGGTCGGAACCGTGACGAATGTACTGGATTCTGAGTATATTGAATATAAGATCCGGAGTACCATTGACGTCGCTCTGGAGGGAAAGGCGGCAGATCCGGAAAATTAATAAAAATATGAAAAAAAAGCTTGCATTTTGTTTTGAGGTATGGTATCATAAACACCGTCGCAAACGTGGCTCGTTGGTCAAGCGGTTAAGACGCCGCCCTCTCACGGCGGAAACAGGGGTTCGATTCCCCTACGGGCTATTGCCGGTGCAGGTTAGGGTGCATCGGGAACAGAATACAGGCGTGGCTCGTTGGTCAAGCGGTTAAGACGCCGCCCTCTCACGGCGGAAACAGGGGTTCGATTCCCCTACGGGCTATGGAAGAAGCTGTCAGTTGTCGGTATGAGCCGGTCAACTGACGGCTTTTTGTTTTCCGGATTCTATTGACAAACATCAAGAATCTACTTATAATCAATAATTAGCGTATTGACGTAAAACGGATCATTCCGATAGAGAACTCATATAAGAAAGGCTGGTTTGCAACAGTGAAGGCATATGGTGAAAATGAACTGAGAAAAATGTATCTTGACTTCTTTGAGAGCAAGGGACATCTGAAGATGAACAGCTTCTCCCTGGTTCCTCAAAATGACAAGAGTCTGCTTCTGATTAACGCGGGAATGGCTCCCTTGAAGCCGTATTTTACCGGGCAGGAAATACCGCCCAGGCGCAGAGTGACGACCTGCCAGAAGTGTATCCGTACCGGGGATATTGAGAATGTGGGGAAGACGGCAAGACATCTGACATTCTTTGAGATGCTGGGAAATTTCTCGTTCGGCGACTATTTCAAGCATGAGGCGATTGCCTGGTCGTGGGAATTCCTGACGAAGGTGGTCGGCTTCGATGAGAACCGGCTGTATCCGTCCGTCTATGTCGATGACGACGAGGCGTTCGATATC
>CALWGS010000030.1 GCA_944380155.1 uncultured Lachnospiraceae bacterium | reverse complement strand
TGGACACCACCGGGCGGGTCATCTACATGGGAACCTTCTCCCGCGCCGTTACTCCCGCGCTGCGCGCCGGGTATATGGTGCTGCCGGAGAAGCTCCTGACCCAGTATAAGAGGGAGTTCTCCTGCTTCTCCTGTACGGTGTCCCGCTTCGATCAGGCGATTCTCACAGACTTCATCACACAGGGACATTTCGAACGCCATCTCAATAAGATGCGTACGATTTACCGTGCAAAACACGATCTCCTTCTGAAATCGCTGAAGCGATTCGGGCCGGACATCCGAATCACCGGAGAGCACGCGGGCCTTCACCTGACGGTCGGATTCTTAAGGGAACACTCGGAAGAAGAATTGATTGAAAAGGCCGGGAAAGCGAAAATCCGGCTGTTCGGGCTGAGCGAACACTACATTGATCCCGTCCCGGAACACATCCCTACCATCCTGATCGGCTTTGCCAATCTGAGGGAGGAAGAGATCACGAACGGAATCCGTCTCCTTTACTCCATAACACATGACGCCTGAAGTATTCTCTTGAGCTGTCCGCGTCTTTGAGAATCTGTCCTTTCAGTTCATCAAGGGAGGTAAACCTGCGCTCCGGCCGTTCGAAATGATACAGCTCTACCTCTACCTGACGCCCGTAGATGTCATGGTTGAAATCAAACAGATAGGTTTCCGCGCCCTTTCTGGATTCCCCTCCTATGGTCGGCTTCAGGCCGATATTGGTAACACCAAAATATTCCCTTCCGTCCACCCTGGTAATGGAGTGGTACACACCGCTCGGCGGAAGAAGCTTTCCGGCCGGCGGATAGAGATTGATGGTGGGAAGCAGCAGCTTGTGTCCCAGATTGCGTCCGTGCTCCACGGTTCCAAAGATCGTGTAGGGATACCCCAGGAGCCTGGACGCAAGCTCCATATGTCCCTGTGTAATCTCCGTCCGGATCCGTGTGCTTGAGATCTCGCTTCCCATATCACTTACCTTTTCCCGGACAACCAGCTCATAGCCGTACTGCCCGGAGAGGCGATCCAGCAAATCAACATCCCCTCTTCTTCCCCTTCCAAACCGATAGTCGCTGCCGACCACGATCACCTTCGCATCCAGCTTCTTGATCAGGATGTCTGATACGAAGTCCTCCGGACTCGTATCCGCCGTCTCCTGCGTGAATGGATAGGCAATCAAAATATCCGGTTTCGGTGCGGGGATCCTTCCCTCTTCGAGATAGTACCGGTTCTCTGTCTCCGTATTAATCAGCTCCACCTCTTTATCGGAGAACAGATTCATGGGGTGACACTGAAAGGTGAACATCACCGTTGTATATCCGTATTGTTTCCGTACGGCAAGCTCATGAAGGAGAAGCTGGTGTCCCTTATGAAGGCCGTCGAACTTTCCAAGCGTAACAGCCGTCCGGGATAAGCGTATATTTATCGTACCGTTAATGAATTTCATATGCAACCCTGCTTATAAAAATAATTTGACCGGGCGGTATTCGGCACGGCCGGTATCTTCATAGATTCCCAGAAAACGCCCGTCCGCCCCGTATAGCCGGTATCGTCCGTCCTTCGCCGGCCCGCCCTCCTTCGCGGCCAGCCAGTGCGCGGGTACCGGATTCCCCGCGTTCAGCTGCGTTTCATGTCCGGAACGCGTGCGGAGCACGGGATAATCCGGGAACATGGCATCAACGGGGATCAGACGGCTCTCAAGCGTGCCGTCATCGGACAGCTTCTGTATCTCGGACAAAGTAAGACAGTCCTTAAGGAAGAATCCCCCCACTCTCGTCCGCAGCAGCTCTCCCATACATCCGCCGCAGCCGAGGGCATTGCCGATATCATGGCAGAGGGTGCGGATATAGGTTCCCTTCGAGCAGGAGACGCGAAGACGCGCCTTCCTGACATAACCGTTCTCCCTGCATTCGCAGGACAGCAGCTCAATCTGCCGGATAGTAACGGGACGCGCCGCACGTTCCACTTCCCTGCCCTGTCTGGCAAGCTCATACAGCTTCTTTCCGCCCACCTTAATCGCGGAATACATGGGAGGCACCTGCATCAGCTCTCCGGTGAACCGTATCAGAATCAAAGAGAGCTCTTCCCTTGTTACCGTACTGTCACGGGACGCAAGGACCTGTCCGGTTCGATCCTGCGTATCCGTCGTGATTCCGAGGTACAGCTCGGCCTCATACGTTTTATCCTGATCCGTAAGCAGATCGCACAGCTTCGTAGCATGGCCGAGGCAGACCGGAAGCACTCCCTCCGCCTGCGGATCCAGCGTTCCGGTATGTCCAATCTTTCTCTGCCGGGTTATCCCGCGCAGCTTCGCTACCACATCATGGGAGGTAAATCCACATTCTTTTCGTACAGCCAGAATCCCGTTCATCTAGGATACCTGCCCCGCGGCCTGCAGCTGGCTCTCCATATGGAGCAGCAGATTATTGATCACATCGTGCAGGGAACCCTCCATGGTGCATCCAGCCGCCTGCACATGGCCGCCGCCTCCAAAATAGACCGCGATTTTGCTGACATTGATCATTCCATTCGAGCGCATGCTTACCTTATAGGTCTGCGACTCCTCCTCCCGAATCAGAATAGCAGCCTCCACTCCCTTCGTTACCCTAAGCTGATCGATCACTCCGTCCAGATCCGCGGGACAAGCACCGTAGAATTCCTGAATCTTGCGGCTTATGCTTGAGACAATCACTCTTCCGTCCAGTACCATAATACTTTCGAGCAGACATCTTCCGAGAATCTGATTCTGAAGGTAGGTCTTCTGATAGAAGGTCTCATCAATGATCCTGGAGAAGGGAACCCCCTTCTCTACCAATGCCCCCGCAATCTCAAGCGTCCTCTGTGTGGTACAGGAATGCCGGAAGACCCCTGTGTCATGCACAATTCCCAGATACAGGCACTCTGCCGTATTCCGATCAATCCGGTCATAGTCCATCATTTCGAACAGGATCTCACAGGTGGAGCTTGCGCCCGGATCCAAAAGAGTCGCGCGCGCAAAATGTGTATTACTGACATGATGATCAATGCAAAGCGTCTGTAACGACTGCTCCATCACAGACGGAGCAACCCCAATCCGGTCCATGCTGGCGCAGTCAAGCACAATAAGCAGGTCATAGCTGCGATTGGAGGGTTCCTTCAGGCTCCGATCCGAACCGGGCAGAAATTTAAACTTCTCCGGGATGTCCTCCAGATAAAGGTCAATCACCCTGAAGTCCTCTCCCTCGCAGATTGTTGTCAGATAATTGTATAAGGCAAGACAGCTCCCGACACAGTCGCCGTCCGGACGGACGTGACCGGCAATTGCGATGGAAGAAGCCTTGAGAATCTCCTGCAGTATATCCTCCATTCTTATTTCTGTCATGTAATCCCCCATTCCTTTCTGAGCCTATCTTTCGTCTGATTCATCCGGACTCTCGGCTTTTGTGCCTTCCACATCCTCATCTCTGTCCGGCATCCCGGCTGTAACCTCATCAATCAGCCTGGACATCGCGACTCCGTGTTCAATCGATTCGTCAAGAACGAACAGAAGCTGGGGCGTATTGCGCAGATTAACGGTTCTTGCCAGCTGCCCTCTTAAGAAGGGGGCAGCGCTTTTCAATCCCTCAAGCGTATTCTTCTTCGCTTCCGCATCCCCCAGGATACTGACATAGATCCGGGCAGTCTTCAAATCCGGAGCCACCTCGGCCGCCACGACCGAGGTCATCGGATGAATTCTGGGATCCTTAAGCTCCTGATCAATCAGAACGCTGAGCTCCTTTTGGACCTCCTGGTTAATTCTTGTATTCTTAATACTGTTCTTTTTCATATTATTTCCGTATACTCCTTGTTCTCGAAAGGGATCTACCTCGGAACCTCTTCCATGATATAGAATTCGACCGTATCCCCTTCCTTCACATCATTGAACTTCTCAAATACAAGGCCGCACTCGTAATTAGACGCAACCTCCTTCACATCATCCTTGAATCTCTTCAGGGAAGCCAGAGCACCGTTGAAGATGACCGCGCCGTCACGCATCACTCTTGCCGAGCAATTACGCATTACCTTTCCGTCCGTCACATAGCTGCCCGCGATAGAGCCGACGCCGGAAGCACGGAATACCTGGCGGACCTCGGCATGGCCGATCACCTTCTCCTTGAAGATCGGATCCAGCATTCCCTTCATGGCAGCCTCCACATCGTTAATCGCATCATAGATCACGCGATATAACCTCAGGTCCACCTTCTCTCTCTCCGCGGTTTCCTTGGCTACATTATCCGGCCTTACGTTAAAGCCGATTACAATCGCGTTGGATGCGCTTGCGAGTGTGACATCGGATTCGTTAATCGCTCCCACGCCTCCGTGGATAATCCGGACCGCGACCTCTTCGTTGCTCAGCTTCTGAAGACTCTGCTTAACCGCTTCTACGGATCCCTGGACATCGGCCTTTACAACAATGTTCAGCTCCTTGATATTGCCTGCTTTAATCTGCGAGAACAGGCCGTCAAGCGACAGCTTCGCCTTTGTATCTGCAAGGAGCTTTTCCCTTCCCTGGGAAATATAGGCCTCCGCAATGGTTCTGGCCTCCTTCTCATTCTCCGTGGCAATGAAGATCTCTCCTGCGTCCGGCACCTCATTCAGTCCGAGAATCTCAACCGGCGTAGGCGGGGTCGCTTCCTTCGCCCTGCGGCCCTTATCATCCATCATGGCGCGGACCTTACCGTATGCAGAGCCGATTGCGATATTATCGCCCACATGAAGGGTTCCTTTCTGCACCAGGATCGTAGCAACGGAACCGCGGCCCTTATCCAGCTCCGCCTCAATGACAATCCCTCTGGCCCTTCTGTTCGGGTTAGCCTTGAGCTCACTGACCTCCGCAGTCAGCAAAATCATCTCAAGCAGGGTATCAATCCCCTCCTTGGTATGCGCGGATACCGGTACGAAGATCGTATCGCCGCCCCAGTCCTCGGCAACCAGACCGTACTCGGTCAACTCCTGCTTCACGCGATCCACATTCGCGCTCGGCTTATCGATCTTGTTAATCGCAACAATAATCTGGACTCCGGCCGCCTTGGCATGATTAATGGCCTCTACGGTCTGAGGCATCACTCC
This sequence comes from uncultured Lachnospiraceae bacterium, assembly GCA_944380155.1. Lineage (GTDB taxonomy): Bacteria > Bacillota > Clostridia > Lachnospirales > Lachnospiraceae > Caccomorpha. Next base: position 1,586 of record CALWGS010000030.1, on the reverse strand, counting down.
GTCATCAGCCGCCACTACAAGGATCGCAATGTCCGTTGCCTGCGCGCCTCTCATACGCATGGAGGTAAATGCCTCATGTCCGGGCGTATCAAGGAAAGTAATGGACTCCCCGTTCACGGTTACCATATAGGCACCGATGTGCTGCGTAATTCCGCCGGCCTCTCTGGCCGTTACGTTGCTTTCGCGGATCGCGTCAAGCAGAGAGGTCTTGCCGTGATCGACATGCCCCATAACACAGACGACCGGGGGTCTCTTGACCAAGGTAGAGGGATCATCCTCATCCTCCTTGATCAGCTCCTCGATGACATTGACCGGGACCTCCTTCTCTGCCACACAGTTGAATTCCAGAGCAATCTCCTCTGCTTCGTCAAATGAGATCTCCTGATTAATCGATACCATCTTTCCTGCCAGGAACAGCTTCTTTACAACCGCGGAAGGCTGCTGCTTCATCTTATCCGCAAGATCCTTAATCGTAATCGCCTCCGGAATAGTAATCGTACGGATCTCATCCTCTTTCGGCGTCTCCGCCGCAACCGGCTTGGGCATGATAAACGCCCCCTTACGGTTAGGATCCTTTCCTTTCCTTCCGCCGGACTTTCCGTTTCCGTTCTCCAATTCTCTGTCGCGGTTCCTGTCGCGGTTTTTCTCTCTTGTCTTCTCATTGAAGGCTGCGGCTCTCTGCTCCTTCGTAAGCTCATTGGCCAGATCCGCCTTCAGACTCGTCTTATCGGAATTCTTGGCATCCCTTCCGCCTCTTCTGTCCTGGCTGTATCCGCCGCCCCTTCTGGTATCCCTGTCCTTATCCTTATCCGCGAACGAACCCCTCCTGTCAAAGGATCCGCTCTGCCCGCTCTGTGCGCCTGCCGGTCTGGATGAATCGGACGGTCTTCTGTCGCCGTATGGACGTCTCTCCGTGCTTCTGGTACCATCAGACTGTCTTCTCTCCCCCTGTGGCCTGGTACCGTCGGACTGCCTTCTCTCCCCCTGCGGCCTTGCACTGTCGGACGGTCTTCTGTCGCCGTACTGGCCGCTTCTGCCATCTGTACCCCTCCTGTCGTAGGAGCCCTGTCCGGACTGTCTTCTCTCCCCCTGCGGTCTGGTACCGTCGGACTGCCTTCTCTCCCCCTGCGGCCTTGCACCGTCGGACTGCTTCCTCTCGCCCTGCGGCCTTGCGCCGTCAGACTGTCTTCTCTCCCCCTGCGGCCTTGCACCGTCGGACGGTCTTCTCTCACCGTACTGACCCGAACGTCTCTCCGTTCCGGAGCTTCTCTTCTCTGCGCCGGACGAAGCGGACGCTTTCCTCTCCCCCTGGTTCTGTGCGCGCCCCTGTCCGAGAATTGCTCCCTGTCCGACCGGCTTTCTGTCTCCGTAGAGTCCCTGGCTCCTTCTCTCACCCTGTCCGGACCTTCTTTCCGTTCCCGTCTGGCCTGCCGCGCCGCCTCTTTCTCCTGCGGACTTCTTCTCCTGCCCTGCCGGCTTTCTCTCTGCCTGATTCATATCCTTTTCTCTGGCCTGTGCCTGATTCTGTGCTTTCTTTTCCATCATCTGACTTTGTGTTCTCCGTTCTGTGGTTTGTCCTTGGTTTG
>CALWGS010000029.1 GCA_944380155.1 uncultured Lachnospiraceae bacterium | reverse complement strand
GGGATGATTATCTCTACAAGAGAGAGCAAGGCGGTCAGAGAGAAGGTCATCCGCCTGGGCGTTTCTCAGATCAGCGGCGCGTCAAGAACAAGTGTCGGGGGGTATTATGAGCCGGAGGCTGAGGAGGAATGTTCCGAGCAGTTCGACGTCAGCGACAAGAGAACTCTGGATGAGGTGGTAAGGTGGCTGATGGAGCTTGGCTATATCCCGAGCTTCTGTACCGCATGTTACCGGGAGGGAAGGACGGGCGATCGTTTCATGGCTCTGTGTAAGAGCGGTCAGATTCAGAATTGCTGCCATCCGAATGCTCTGATGACCCTGAAGGAGTTTTTGATGGATTACGCGTCAGAGGAGACAAGGAAGATTGGAGAGGCGCTGATTACCGAGGAACTCAAGCATATTCCAAACGAAAAGACGCGCCGGATTGCAGCGGATTATATCGGGAAGATAGAAGAAGGAGCCAGGGACTTTAGATTTTAGGAGGCAGTTATGGGATTAAATGACACACCATCCGGCGAAAGAGTCCATATCGGCTTTTTCGGATGCAGGAATGCGGGGAAATCAAGTCTGGTCAATGCCGTGACCGGACAGGAAATTGCGATTGTCTCTGAGATCAGAGGGACAACCACCGATCCGGTCAGCAAGGCAATGGAGCTTCTTCCGCTTGGCCCGGTTATGATCATTGATACGCCGGGAATTGATGATGAGGGAAGCCTTGGAGAGCTTCGGGTCAGAAGGACGAAGCAGGTATTGAATAAGACCGATGTGGCGGTACTGGTTACGGACGCGGGCGCGGATGGTCTGAAGGAAGCGGAGAAGGAGCTTCTGGGATTGTTCCGGGAGAAGGGGATCCCGTATATTATAGCGTATAATAAGTCGGATCGGGAGGAAGCGAAGGGGAGAATCTTTGACGAGAGTGAGGGAATTGCGGTCAGCGCTCTGACGGGAGAGGGAATCTGGGAGCTGAAGGAGAGGATTGCCGGATTTTCCAAGGATCTGAATCCGCCGCCGCCCATTATTTCCGATCTGATTCATCCCCTCGATGTGGTTGTGCTGGTTACGCCCATTGATTCGGCGGCGCCCAAGGGCAGGTTGATTCTGCCCCAGCAGCAGACGGTACGGGATATTCTGGATATCGGAGCCATTGCCGTTGTGACCAGAGAGCATGAGCTGAAGACGGCGCTTGGCCGCCTGGCGGACAGGCCGGTTATGGTAGTAACGGACAGTCAGGCGTTTGAGAAAGTGGCGGCAGATACGCCTGCCGATGTGACACTGACCTCGTTCTCGATTCTGATGGCAAGGCATAAGGGATTCCTGGACGCGGCGGTGCAGGGCGCGGCGGCGATCCGGCGGTTAAAGGACAATGACTGCGTGCTGATATCGGAGGGGTGTACTCATCACAGGCAGTGTGCGGATATTGGAACCGTGAAGCTCCCGGCATGGCTTTTGCAGTATACGAAGGCAAAGCTTCAGTTCGAATTCTCTTCCGGCATGGGATTCCCGGAGGATTTGTCGAAATACTCGCTCATTATTCATTGCGGCGGATGTATGCTGAATGAGAGGGAGGTGCGCTGCCGGATGAAATGCGCGCTCGATCAGGGCATTCCCATGACGAATTACGGGGTCGCGATTGCCTGTATGAAGGGAATCTTAAGAAGAAGCCTTGAGGTATTTCCGCATCTTGCGGCGATGATCGAAGAAGACTGACAAAAATGCGATCGCATTCCGGAGGGCTGCACAGAGTTCTGCTATTTTTTAACATAAATTATCTGAAAAATATCGCTTTTTAAGATGAGTTATGATATAATACCTGCATGGGTAATATAACAATGTCCTTCCGTGTTCCGTATGGCGGGATATGTCCTGCTGTGCGGAACATTGAGATAGAAAGCGGGTTACGGATAAAAGCGTGAGGAGGTAGCAGAATGCTGGAGAAGGTTGATTTGTCGAAGAAGATTGGCAAGAAGGAATTCAAGGAGGAGCTTGAGAAGAAGAGCGAGCGGCTTGCGCTGCTGCAGAGGCAGTGCAGACAGGCCGGAATCCCGATTATGATTGTATTCGAGGGATTCGGGGCGGCAGGAAAGGGAACGCAGATTAACCGGCTGATTCAGCCGATGGATCCGAGAGGCTTTGTCGTTCATGCGGGAAGCAAGGTCACGGAGGAGGAGCGGTACCGTCCTTTTTTATACCGGTACTGGACTAAGACACCGGCGAAGGGAAGAATGGTTATCTTTGAGAGAAGCTGGTACCGGAGCGTGCTGAGTGATCGATTTGACGGCATTACGAAAGAAGAGGATGTTGACAATGCCATTCGGGATATCCGGTCCTTTGAGAGGCAGCTGACCGATGACGGAACCGTGATTATCAAGCTGTTTTTGTACATTTCGAAGGAAGAGCAGAAGAAGCGGTTCGCGGCGCTTGAGAAATCAGAGGAGACGCGCTGGAGAGTGAATAAGGAGGACTGGAAGCGGAACAAGGAATACGACAGGTATCTGCGGATGAATGAGGAGATGCTTGAGAGAACGGATGACGAGTACGCTCCCTGGACCATTATCGAGGCGACGGATAAGGACTATGCCACGATTAAGATCATGAGGGTGATTGTGGCGGCGCTGGAAGCGGAGCTTGAGAAGAAGAGAGCGGCGGATGAGCGGAAAGCCGCGCAGAAGGCGGCTGCGGCGGAGAAGGCTCCGGAGGCAAAGGATCCGGCGCAGACCGGGAAGTCGAAGGCGGCGCACTATAAGAACCGCGTGCTTTCCGGCGTTGATCTGAGTAAGAGCCTTGATAAGAAGGAATATAAGGAGAAGCTTGAGAAGCTTCAAAAGAAAATCGGCAGGCTGCACAGCGAGCTGTATCTGCTTCGGATTCCGGTTGTACTGGCGTTCGAGGGATGGGATGCCGGCGGCAAGGGAGGCGCGATTAAGCGTCTGACCAGTCATCTGGATCCCAGAGGATATGCCGTGCATCCGACGTCCTCGCCGAATGATATTGAGAAGGTACATCATTATCTTTGGAGATTCTGGAACAATATGCCCAAGGCCGGGCATATCGCCATTTTCGACCGCACCTGGTACGGCCGCGTTATGGTGGAGCGCATTGAGGGCTTCTGTACGGAAGAGGAATGGAAGCGCGCATACCAGGAGATTAACGAGATGGAGGAGCATATCACAAGCTTTGGCGCAATCGTGCTGAAGTTCTGGCTGCATATCGATAAGGATGAGCAGGAGAGGCGCTTTAAGGAGCGCATGGAGACTCCGTCGAAGCAGTGGAAGATCACGGATGAAGACTGGAGGAACCGTGCGAAATGGGATGAGTACGAGACCTGCGTGGATGAGATGCTGATCAGAACTTCCACCACGTATGCTCCGTGGATTATTGTAGAGGCGAATTCCAAGTATTATGCCAGGGTAAAGGTGCTTGAGACGGTTGTTGACGCGATGGAGAAGAAGATTGCCGAGGTGAAGGCGAAGAAGAAATAAGCGCACGGGGTGCCCGGAATCTGTGACGTAAGTCAGGACGCACAGAATTTGGAAGCCTGGTCTAAGAGAGAATCCGGGGACCGGCCGGTGCGGGAAGCGGCGGCTGGTTCCCGGATTCTGTGCAATCAGAGGAATATCCTTTGTGAAAGGATATCCGGTTCATTATTCATTCTGAAATTGTCTTCCTTCGTGATCCATATAGTAATTCTCCGTATAGATCAATTCTGAAATAGGAACAATTGAATATCCTCGATCCTGAAGTCCGGTGATGATGGATTCCAGGGCATCTTTGGTGAACTTGGCTCCGTTGTGACAGAGGATGATGGATCCGTTCCCAAGATGCTTGTGCTCAAGAACGGTCCGGATAATCGAGTCTGTGCCGTAGTCCTTCCAGTCAAGGCTGTCATCAGTTGAACATGAAAGAAGTGCGATAAACACTTGGTTTTCGCACTTCCTAAGTCTATTATAAACAGCATGTTTCAATTCGTCAAGATTTTTTCAGATCGTATAGGACACTTCGATGCTTCCGTCTGCCAGGAAGAAGATGTTCTTCACCAGCAGCGCACAGGTATTCCGGATATCGTCAAAGTCATTTCCGCTTAGAATATCCGGAATGGAGTCAATCCTGTCGCAGATGCGAAGAAGAACCTGCATTCTGGAATCTTCAAGGAAGGTTTGTTCTTCCAGTCCGCGCAGCTCCTCAAGCAGTCCGGATTTTTCTGTGTCCAGCTCTTCAATCCGGGCATTCAGGTATTTTGCCATAGCAGGGCCGCCCTGGGCCACGGATGAGACAAGATTTTGCAGTTCTGTCTCAATCGCGGCAACCCTTTGTTGAATGTTGTTTTTCCGCAGCTGCTCTTTCGGTGTGAGCTGCTGGGTGTGATGGAATCTGACCTGATCCAGGGCATCTCTGACGGCCGGATCCGTATAGTGGGAAAGGATAGAATCCAGGATAATCGGATCGTAGCGCTTCTTGGATGCCGGAGGAACCGGACAGGAATTCCATCCGCGGTTTTTTCGGTTACTGCAGATATAATACCCTTTTGTGCCGCGGCTGTTCGTATAGGACACGCCGCATCCGCAATTCGCGCACCGCATTAGTCCGGTAAAGTAGCTGTTCTTCCCGGTTCCTGCGCGTCCGGGCTTTCGCAGGAGTATTTTACGCTTGTTCTGTACCCGGATCCAGATGTCGGAATCAACAATCGCTTCATGGAAGGAAATATTGCAGTACATTTCGGAAACCTGGCGGCAGCGCTTGTGTTTACTAAGTTCCCTGTCCTTCTTCCCATATAAGTCAATCGACAGCCGGCCGTCGAATTCCATGGGATCGTTTAAGATATCCGCGCCTTCCGCCTTCAAATAGTGGTACATTGCCATATCATTTGGTGCGTATAGAGGTTTGGATAAAATATCCATCAGAACCCGGCTGGTCCACTGGGAACCGCTGCGACTTGGAATCCGAAGTTCCATGTTCAGCTTCTTAAGGATCCGGCTGGCAGAGCCGTCCGGCTCCAGGTACCACTGATAAATGCTGCGGACGACTTCGGCGGTCTCAGGATCCGGTTCCAGGATGGTATGCTTCTTTCCCTGGTACTCCATTCTGGCGAGCCGGTAGCCATAGGGAGCCATTCCGCCGCCCCAGAATCCGAGCTTGGTCCTGTAGTAGTAATTATCCAGGACACGCCCGGAAATCGTTTCCCGTTCCATTTGCGCGAATATCATACAGATATAGACCATGGCCCGCCCGATGGGCGAGGATGTGTCGAAGCTTTCCGAGATGGAGACGAATTCGCAGTGATATTTCTGGAGCTCAACCAGAAGCTGGCTGAAATCGGAAATATTCCTGCTGATGCGATCCAGCTTGTAGCAGACGATTTTTTCAATATGGCCGGCACGGACATCTTCCATCATCTCCCGGAAGCTGGGGCGGTTCAGATCCTTCCCGGAGAAGCCGCGATCTTTATCGTATATTTTGTATTCCCATCCGTTGCTTTCGCACAGATG
>CALWGS010000028.1 GCA_944380155.1 uncultured Lachnospiraceae bacterium | reverse complement strand
CTTTTGTTTGAAATTTCAGGGTTGTTTCACTGTTTAATTGTCAAGGTTCGTATTCATTGGTGCTGTCTTCTACCGAAGCAGCTTAGTCAGTATAACACGGTGCTGTTTGTTTGTCAAGCACTTTTTTTATTTTTCGCTGTTTGCCTTTCAACAGCCTAGCTGTTTGCCTTTCAACAGCTTAGCTACTTGTCTTTGGCATAATTATTAAAGCTTCCATAATAATTCAACCAATTCAAACAACTTAGCCAGTTTACCACAAGTTTCCTCATCTGTCAACTACTTTTTTAATTTTTCTCAACCCGTGTCTGAACGGATCCCGCAGCCCGATGCGGATGTCACTCTCTTTGGCAACTCTTGCATTCTACTCCAATCATTGGCATTTGTCAAGAAGTTTTTTCCCGGAAAAGAATTTCCTGTTTTCTTGCATTCATGGAATCTCCCGCCGCCCCTCCCCCAACAGCAAACGGGAAGGAGAATCCCCTTCCCGCTGTTCTATCTTCCGGCCAGCCAATACAATACTCCCGCTGCCGCGCACTGCGCCAGCAAGATCGCCGGCATTCCGATTATAAAGCTCTTATGCTTTGTCTTATGATGCAAGGCCCTCATCCCGCACAGGCTCCCGATGCTGCCTCCCGCAGCCGCCACAAGGAAGAGCGTTCTCTCACGAATCCGCCAGGTTCCCTTCCGTGCCCGGCTCTTGTCCAGTCCCATCAGGCAGAATCCGGCCCCGTTCATGAGCAGCAGATATCCGCCAATCAGCCAGATTATTCCTTCCCGCATTCTGTCTCCGTACCCACGATGGCAATGCCAAGCTCCTTCAGCTGTGCCTCATCCACAACGTTCGGAGCATCCGTCATCAGGCAGGAGGCATCCTTCACCTTCGGAAACGCGATCACGTCACGGATGGAATCCATCTGCGCCATCAGCATCACAAGACGGTCAAGACCGTACGCAAGTCCTGCGTGCGGCGGCACACCGTACTTGAACGCATTCAGCAGGAAACCGAACCGCTCATAGGCCTGCTCCTTTGTGAATCCGAGCACCTCGAACATCTTCTCCTGAATATGATTCTGGAAGATTCTTACGCTGCCGCCGCCAAGCTCCGTTCCGTTCAGAACGATATCGTAAGCCTTCGCGCGCACCTTTCCCGGGTCCGTATCCAGCAGCTCCAGATCCTCTTCCATCGGCATGGTGAAGGGGTGATGCATCGCCACGAAGCGGTTCTCCTCCTCGGACCATTCCAGCAGAGGGAAATGAGTCACCCACAGGAACCGGTACTGCCCCTTATCCAGCAGTCCGAGATTCTTCGCAATCTCAAGTCGAAGCGCTCCCAGCACATTGTAGACGATCTTATTCTGATCCGCTGCGAACAGCAGCAGATCGCCGGGCTTACCGTCCATCGCCGCGACAAGCTTCTCTAACTCATCCTGAGTCATGAACTTGGCGAACGACGACTTATAGGTCCCGTCCGCATTCACTGCCAAATAAGCCAGTCCCTTCGCACCGTATCCCTTCGCGAATTCCACCAGCGCATCAATCTTCTTTCTCGGCATATCTCCCTGTCCGGACGCGTTAATTCCACGCACGCTCCCGCCGGCTGCCACAGCGCCGGAGAAGACGGAGAACCCGCAGTCCTTCACAAGCTCAGTGACATTCTTTAACTCCATGCCGAATCTCAGATCCGGCTTATCGGAGCCGAAGCGATCCATTGCCTCCTGCCAGGTCATCCTCGGAATCGGAAGCGGAACCTCCACGCCGATTACCTCCCGGAACAGCTTCGCAAGAAGCCTCTCATTCACATCAATGACATCATCCACATCCACGAACGACAGCTCCATATCGATCTGCGTGAACTCCGGCTGTCTGTCCGCCCTCAGATCCTCATCCCGGAAGCACTTGACAATCTGAAAATACCTGTCATACCCGGACACCATCAGAAGCTGTTTGAACAACTGGGGCGACTGGGGAAGCGCATAGAAATTCCCCGGATGGACACGGATCGGCACCAGATAATCCCTCGCGCCCTCCGGCGTACTCTTCGTCAGCATCGGGGTCTCAATCTCAAGGAAGCCCTCATCCGCAAGGAACTGCCTCGTCAGCGTCGCGACACGGCTGCGAAGGATCAGATTCTTCTGGAGATCCGGCCTTCTCAGATCCAGATATCTGTATTTCAGACGAAGTTCCTCCTTCGTCTTGGAATCCGCCTCAATCGGGAACGGCGGCGTCTCCGCCTCCGAAAGGATTCGAAGCTCTGTCGCCCGCACTTCAATGGCTCCCGTCGCCAGATTCTCGTTCACGGCACCGGAACGCGCCTCCACCCGGCCGACAACCGCAATCACAAACTCGCTCCTGAGCTTCTCTGCCTTGGCAAATCCTTCTGCGCCGATATCATTCTCCTCAAAAATGATCTGAAGCAAACCCGAGCGATCCCTCAGATCCACGAAAATAATTCCGCCTTTATTTCTGCTTTTCTGTACCCAACCCATGACGGTAACAGAAGTGCCGATTTCATTCATCGTCACCTCCGTACACCTGTGGCTTCTGTGAAGCCCTTTCATTGACTCGGCCATGGTGATCCTCCTTAACCTAGTAGTTTACGGGCTATTATACCCTTCTTCTTCCCAAAATGCAAGCCGCATCCCGCCTATCTCCACCCCGCTTCCAGCAAAACCTCCCTGAAATGCGCTTCCGTATAGCGGTACAGCTCATCCTCCCGTCCCGACAGGCTTCGTATGATATCATACGCGGTCTGATAGGCCGCATCATATACATCCCTTCCGAACTCCCCGGATCGGTAAGCCGCAAGCAGCTCATCCTCATCCAGCAAAAAATATCTTCCCTCCTGCGTCACTGCCACATCAAGATAAAGATCATAAAATCTGGGCCCTTCAGGGCTGTCCAGTTCATTCCTCAACGTAACATCGAAATACCACTGAACAATTCTGCGTTCCCTGTTATACATTACAGTCAGCCAGTAATTCTTCTCTCTCGGTCCGAACTGCATCCAGTAATAATCATCATCCGCAATCACAACCTCCTGGCCGCCCATCCACTTTACCAGCGGCTCCCTGACCCGTTCCAAATAGAACAACGCCATCACACCGTCAAAATCATCGCATGCTCTGTGCGATATGAACTCTTTTCCCGATAAAACCCTGACCCAGCCTTTGCGTGTAACCGTCTTTATCTTCATGGAACCCCTCTCTGCGCTTCCTTATCAGGCAAACGCCGCTCCCATATGAGGGATCAGCTCTTCCAGCTCCTGCTCTGATAACGGGGCAAATGCAAACACATTTTTGTTATTGGCATCCCTGACGAATCTCTCTATCTTCTCGAACCTCTTATCATAAGCCATCTGCATGAATGCAAGAAAGATCCGCATATCAAAATGACGCACCTCTTCAATCATCATCCGAATCGCCGTATCCTTATCGAACGCCTTTCGGTACGGGCGATTCGACACAAGGGCCGCAAACACATCACAGACCCTTAAAATCCGCGCGCCGTAAGGGATCTGTTCTTCCTTCAGATTGTCCGGATAACCCGAGCCGTTGTAAT
>CALWGS010000027.1 GCA_944380155.1 uncultured Lachnospiraceae bacterium | reverse complement strand
ATCCGGATGTTGCGGTTCTGTCCATTGCCACCAGGCCGGACTGCCTGCCAGAGGATGTCCTTTCGCTTCTTGAGCGGCTCAACCGCAGGAAACCGGTCTGGATCGAGCTCGGACTTCAGACCGTCAGGGACGACACCGCAAGGCTCATCAGACGGGGATACCCCCTCTCCTGCTTTACGGATGCGGTCCTTAAGCTGTCCGGAATCGGGATTCCCGTCATTGCCCACCTGATCCTCGGACTTCCGGACGAGACGGTTGAGGACATGATCGCCGGCGCCGAGTATCTGTCCGCAATGGGCGTATCCGGCGTTAAGCTCCAGCTTCTTCACATTTTAAGGGGAACGGGGCTTGAGCCCCTGTACTATGAAAGCATCCGGACAGGCAGCCCGCGCTTTACTCTGCTTGAGAAAGACGCGTATGTCGATGCGGTTGTTCGCTGCCTCGAGCATCTAAGCCCGGACATCGTAATTCACCGCCTGACCGGAGACGGGCCGCGCAGTCTTCTGATTGCCCCGGACTGGAGCCTGAACAAGCGCGCGGTTCTCGGAGAGATCGGCAGACAGCTCAAGCTTCGCAGCACCTGGCAGGGACGATGCTTACAGACACCAGGAACACACCATTTACCAGGAACGGAGGAATCCTATGCAGCCGGAATCTCTAATGCTCAATAAACTGATTATTCTGTATATATTAAATCATGTTAATTTTCCGCTTACCAACAGCCAGTTGACGGATTTGATCCTTGATAAGGAATACGCAAGCTACTTCAACATCCAGCAATCCCTGTCCGATCTGGTGGAAGATGCTTATATCCGGATGGATACCGTGCGCAGCGACTCCCTTTATAAGATAACGGAGTCCGGACGCGAGACACTCTCCTTCTTCCTGACCGCGATCTCTCCTGCGATTCGGGAGGAGATCGATGAATATCTCCTGGAGAAGGAATATACGCTTCGGGAAGAGGTTTCCCTGCCCTCCGAATATTTCGAGGGAAAGAAGGGAGAATTCATAACCAGACTTCGCGTTATCGAAGGAGGCAGCGCGATCTTTGAACTGAATCTGTCCGTTCCCTCCAAAGAAGAGGCGGAAATCATCTGCCGCAACTGGAAGAATGCCAGCTCAGAGCTTTATGAATATGTGCTGGGAAAGCTTCTGCGTATCTGAACGAAGATACGGAAGTATGTGGGGATGCTCCTGATTCGGCATCCCCGCCATTGTTCGAATTATGACTCCCCGTTCGCCGCGGTTCGTTCCGATATTGCGGGACGAAGGGAGGTTCCTGTGCGGAGTTCGATCTTCGGAACTCCTGTCTTCTCTATATAACTCCTGGTTATGGTCACCCGGCCGATTGTCTCATCCCTCGGAATTTCATACATAATATCCAGCATGAACTCTTCGATAATCGATCGAAGCGCCCTTGCGCCGGTCCGCTTCTCAAGCGCCTTCTCCGCAATGGCCTCAAGGGCGTCCTCGTCAAAGACCAGCTCAACTCCGTCCAGCTCAAGCAGCTTCTGGTACTGCTTCAGGATCGCATTCTTCGGCTCCTTTAAGATCTTCACCAGCATCTCCTTCGTCAGGCCGTCCAGCGTAAAGACCACCGGAAGCCGTCCAAGGAACTCCGGGATCATTCCGAACTCCCTTAAATCATCAATCGTTACCTGCCTGAGAATATTCGGATCCCTGTCGTACTTATCCTTCAAATCCGCTTCGAATCCGATGGAGGACTTCTGATTCAGCCTTGACTTAATCACATTCTCCAGCTCCGGGAACGCGCCTCCGCAGATGAACAGGATATTCCTGGTGTTAATGGTCACCATTGGAACCATAGCGTTCTTGCTGGTCGCTCCCACCGGCACCTCCACCTCGCTGCCCTCAAGCAGCTTTAACAGTCCCTGCTGGACGGATTCTCCGCTGACATCCCGGCTGTTCGTGTTCCGTTTCTTTGCAATCTTATCAATCTCGTCAATGAAGACAATCCCCCTCTGTGCCTTCTCGACATCATTATCCGCCGCCGCCAGAAGCTTGGAAAGCACACTCTCCACATCATCTCCGATATATCCGGCTTCCGTCAGGGACGTCGCGTCCGTGATCGCCAGCGGCACATTTAACAGCCTCGCCAGCGTTCTGACCAGATAGGTCTTCCCGCTGCCCGTAGGACCAATCATAAGCATATTGGACTTCTCAATTTCAATATCATCCATCGCGTTCTCCACAACGCGCTTATAGTGATTATACACCGCCACGGATACTACCTTCTTGGCATGATCCTGCCCGATGATAAACTCATCCAGCTCCGCCTTAATCCGGTGCGGAGCCGGGATATCCTTCAGGGTCAGCGGCTTCTCCTCCTCTTTCTTCCCTTTCTTCTCATCCGCCTCCTGAGGCTTCTGTCTGACCTTCTGCCGGTTCGGAATATCCTTCATCTGAACATTCATCATAGCCGGGTTCATATTCAGCAGATCCAGGTAGCCGCCCGGATTCTGGTTAATGGCATCAAAGGTCTTCTGCATGCAGTCCTGACAGATACAGATATGATTGGGCATCCGGAACATCTTGCCCGCCTTGCTTTCCGGTCTTCTGCAGATATAACAGACCTCCTCGTATTGTCCGTCTTTCTGATCCTTATGTTCTTCACTCATTGCTTGCTATCTTCTCCTTTATCTCCGTGCTCAGCTTCTCTTCGTAAACTCCTTCTTACACCTCGGGCAGGTGATGCAGATCCTTCCCTTCCCCCGGGGAATCCGGATTCGCTGCCCGCATTCCGGACAGCGGTAAATATGATGGGTTCTTCTGGTCCGCATGTCCCTCATCTGTCTTAATATCCACTGCCTGACGGGATTCGTAAGCTTCAGATATCTCAGATTCTCCTTCCTCCTGGCCGTGATATTCCTGGACAGGATTCTGTAATAGCACAGTACGATCCCCGCGGCAGCAAGCACCATCAGGACATCACGAAGCACAAACCACGAAAGAATGATACATATCAGTGACACAACCATACATGCCTTCGACAGCTCATCCGCCCCGTATCTCCCTGCCATCCATTTTTCCAGCTTCTCTCTCACCCGTTTGCCTCCTTCACCGCTCCTGATTCTACGGCGTCTCCGCCATAGTCCATTGCCCGTGCATCAATATGCATTCTTATTAATAAAGCCCCTGAAAAATGTTAAAAACAAAATCTTAAAATCAAACCCCAGCGTCCAGTTCTCGATGTAATACAGGTCGTGTTCGATTCTTCTGCGGATTGAGGTGTCTCCCCGGTATCCGTTCACCTGCGCCCATCCCGTCATCCCCGGACGAACCTGGTGCTTGATCATATATCTCGGAATCTCTTCCTTGAACTTCTCTACAAAATACGGCCTCTCCGGCCTTGGTCCCACCAGGCTCATATCTCCCTTCAGGACGTTAAAAAGCTGCGGCAGCTCATCAATGCTCGTCTTGCGGATAAACCTGCCTATCTTCGTAACCCTCGGATCGTTCATAACCGTCCACGCCTTCTGCTCCTTTGCCTGAGACTGCACCTCCATGGAACGGAACTTATACATCCGAAACTGCCGGTTATGAAGACCGATGCGGATCTGCGAGAACAACACCGGTCCGGGTGACGTCCACTTGATAATCAGCGCCACAATCCGCATCGGTATGGCGAACAGAATCAGCGCCACGCTCGCGCCAAATACATCTATAACACGCTTCACAATCCGGTTCGGCATGCTGTTAAGCGGTACATTACGGATATTGATCACCGCCAGTCCGTCCATATCCTCGAAGGTCGGAACCGTCGGAATCACATCATTATAATCCGGGACAAACTTCGTATGAACGCCCGACTTCTCACAGACGCCGACAATCCACTTCAGCCTGGCATACTCCTCGATGCTCAAAGTAATGACTATCTCATCCAGCGTATTCTCCTCCAGGTATCTTGGCAGGTCAGACGTGGATCCGATGACCCTGACCTTCTTGTACAGCGTCCCGGTCTCCATGCTGTCATCCAGAATTCCGTGAATATAATAGCCCCACTGGGGATTCGACATAATCCGATCGATATAACCCTCTGCCGTTCTGCTGTACCCGACCATCAGAACATGCTTGAGATTGAACCCCTTGCGCCTCCCCGCCTTCAGCACCGCATCCACGGCGGAACGGAACGCGAAGTCCAGCATGATATTGCAGATAAAAAAGACCGGAAGGAACTTTCTTGACAGATCCATCTCCCTCGCAAGATAGAGGGCCAGCGCGAAGAAGGCAAGTCCGATGGTATTCGCCTTGAACAGATTCCACAACTCTCTTCTGCGTCCGTTCCCTCTCTTCGGCTTATACAGGCCGTATTCCGAATACAGCAGCAGATAGACCGGCACCAGCACCAGCAGGTACTTGACAACCTCCTCCAGGGGGTAATACCGCTCCCACGGATTCAGCCGGAAGAAGCTAAGACGGGTCAGTATACCGAACCTCAGCCGGTACGCCGCAATGTAGGCTATGATAATCAAAACCGCATCCATAACAATGTGTATCCGGTTAAATGTTTTCTGGTTATCTTTAATCATATTGTTCTCCATTCCCGAGTACAGACCGCGACCTCACACGAATCTGCTATCAGCGTTCTTATCCTAAACATCATACATGATCTGTCTTCTTTCCACAATACATATTTTCTTAAAATTTTATAATTCATTCGGAAACAATATTTTTTTAACGAACGTTCACAGTTACTACATATTCTCATGCTAGACTATACAAAGAAATGAAACAGGTCTTTATGGCCTTGGCGAAAGGAGATATTTTATGTCAGATGATTGGAAGGAATCGGGTTCCGAACAGGGGGAATCCTGCGGATACAGCTTCTGGGCGGAACAGATTTCCAAAGAGAATAAAGAAACGACAGCGCCGGGTGACGAGCGCGCTGCAGACTCCTTTGTCGAACCGGTGCCGGGATCGGAACCGCAGCATACGGTCTCCCATTCAGAATCCCGTACGACATCCGGACAGGGTGAGCCGCAGGGATCTGGAACGGAGCATTCAGGCGCGGCGGATACCGCGGCGGATCCTGAGTCCGGCCGTCCCGTGGCGCCGGATGAGCCGCTGCCTGCAAAGAAGCACGGCGTCCTTCGCCGGACTGCGGGAATGGCGGGCAAGGCGGTTGTCTTCGGTCTGGTGGCGGGTGCGGCCTTCTTCGGCTTCCAGCATGTCTATTACAGGCTGAATCCCGATGCGCAGCCGATTGGTCTGTTTGGAAATGACCCGGATTCATCCGGAGATCAGGTTCCGCAGCTTGCCACGACCGCCCTTTCCGATGTCGTTACGGCCGAATCCTCCGTCGTTCAGGATCTTGTAGAGCGGGTGGAGCGTTCCGTCGTATCCATTACAAGCACTGTTGTAGAGAACTACACCTGGTTCGGACAGAGCTTCAGCGATGAATCGTTCGGCAGCGGCTCCGGAATCATATGCGGCAGCAACGATACCGAGCTTCTGATTGCAACGAATGATCATGTGATCGCGGACGCCTCTGAGATCACGGTTCAGTTCATGGACGGCACGGAGGAGACTGCTTCCGTCAAGGGAAGCGATTCCGTATCGGATCTCGCGATTTTATCCATTCCGCTTGAGGAACTGTCCGAGGATACCATGGATTCGATCCAGATCGCCTCGCTCGGCGATTCCGACAGCGTCAAGGTCGGTGAGATGGTCATCGCCATCGGCAACGCGCTCGGCTACGGCCAGTCCACAACGGTCGGCTATATCAGCGCCAAGGACCGCGAGGTTACGGTGGAGGGCAACACCATGATTCTGCTTCAGACCGATGCCGCGATTAACCCCGGGAACAGCGGCGGCGCCCTCATTAATATCAGGGGTGAGGTCATCGGGATCAACTCCGTCAAATATGCGTCCAACGATGTCGAGGGAATCGGATTCGCCATTCCGATCTCAAGCGCCTACCCCATCCTGAACGAATTCATGAACCGCGAATCCTTAAGTGAGGACGAGCAGGGGTATCTTGGCGTGACCATTCAGAACGTGACCGAAGAGCTCGCGGAACTGTACCAGTGGCCAATCGGCGCACGAGTCTATGACGTTGTAGAAGGAGGCCCCGCCGACGAGGCCGGCATCCTTGCCCAGGATATTATCACTGCAGTGGACGGCATTGAGGTTACAAGCGCAGATCAGCTGAAGGAACGGGTCAACAGCCTGCGGATCGGAACCGAAGTCACCATCACTCTTCAGAGGTACGTGAACGGCTCCTTCCAGGAGATGGAATTCACCGTTGTTCTTGCGGCAAATCCCCAGCCTACCGCGATCCCGACCCCGACGCCTCAGGCTGAATCGGAAGCGCCCTCCATCCCTTCTCCCGATCAGGAGGAACCGGAAGACGGGGAAGTAGAGTCTCCCTCCGATTCGCTCAACACTCTGCCTTACAGACAGGACGGTTCTTCGGATGACCGTTCGGAATAGACGCGCGGCTGCTTCCTCTTAATTGAAATATCATGGAAAGCCACCGGGGGCAGGTACGGTTCCTAAGAGCCGTGCCTGTCCCCGGTTTGGATCAGCCTGCCCGTCATAGTACAACCGCCGGGAATCCCGGCAGTTATGCTATGACGGGCTGCCCATGACTGCCCGGATTCGTTCGGCAGCCCTCTCGCAGGCCTGCCCATCCTCGTACAGCTCCATCAGAGCGAAGAAGTCCTTCACGTTCCGCCGATAATCCTTTTCATCAAAGCCTTCAATTGCTTCCGTCAGCCCCTTACTGTCGGCGGCATGCGGAAAGGGCAGGGAGTAGTAATCGTAATAGAAGCCTCTTTGCGCCTGGTACTCCCCGACATCATTCGCATACAGGAAGACCGGACGGAAATTCTGCGAAAACTCGAACATCGTATTTGAATAATCCGTAATCAGAACCTCTCCCGCCTCCAGCAGCTCATACAAATCTCTGTCATCCGTCACATTCAGAACTCCCTCGCCGAACCGGATATACCGGCTGTCCGCGGCCCCCAGCGGGTGCAGGCGCACCAGAACAACCCAGACTCCGCCGAATCTCGACGAAA
>CALWGS010000026.1 GCA_944380155.1 uncultured Lachnospiraceae bacterium | reverse complement strand
TCCTCACATTCTGCCGCGTCAGCGGCCCTCTCTTCCGTCCGGGAACCAGGTCCCGATTGTCCTTGCAATGCTTTCCGCATCCAGTCCGACCTGCTTCTTCAGCACCTTCGGATCCCCCTGCTCCAGGAAATCATCCGGCAGAGAAAGATTCAGATGCCGCAGCATCATCCCGCTCTCCACAAGGAAGGTATCGATCTGCATGCCGTAACCTCCCCGCTTCACATTCTCCTCCATGGTGACCAGCAGGCTGTGGGTCTCTGCCAGGCTGCGCAGAAGCTCTTCATCCACCGCGTTCGGAAAACGCACATTCACAAGAGAAGAAGAAAGCCCCTGCCGCGCAAGCAGCTCCCTCACCGCTACCGCCGTCTCAACCATACTGCCGACCGCAAGCAGCAGAATATCCTTCTCTTTGACAATCAGCTCACTGCGGTTTAAAGACAGCGGCTCCTGATGCTCCGGCAGCCCCAGATAACAGCTTCCCCTCGGGTAGCGGATTGCCACAGGACAGTCCAGCTCCAGCGCGAAATCCAGCATGGCCTCGAGTTCCGCCTTATTCTTCGGCGCCATCAGGACCATCCCCGGCATATGAGACAGATAAGAAATATCAAAGATTCCCTGATGGGTCTCCCCGTCATTGCCTACAATTCCAGCCCGATCAACTGCAAAGATAACCGGCAGGTGCCCCGTACAGACATCGTGCAGGATCTGATCATAGGCCCTCTGCAGAAATGAGGAATACACGGCAACCACCGGCCTCATGCCCCCTACGGCAAGCCCGGCGGCGAATGTAACCGCGTGCTCCTCCGCAATTCCCACATCAAAGAAGCGCTTCGGATAATGCTTCTCAAAATCCGTCAGGCCGCACCCCAGCGGCATGGCTGCCGTAATTGCGACAACTCTCTCATCCTTCGCTCCAAGCTGCACCATCTTGTCGGAAAACACCTGCGTATAGCTGATTCCTTCCGCAGGCTTTATCGTTTCCCCCGTTCTGACAGAGAACGGATCCACACCGTGAAATCTGCATGGATCCTTCTCCGCTTTGCCATATCCCTTCCCCTTCTTGGTAATCACATGCACCAGAACCGCCTTATTTGCGCGGGAGGCCGTCTCCAATGCCATGATAACCTGTTCCACATCATGTCCGTCTATCGGTCCGATATAGGTAATCCCCATCTCCTCAAACAGCATCCCCTGAATCATAAGATGCTTAATGGAATCCTTTGACTGCTTGAGTCTGGATACAATACGCCCTCCGGCGAGAGGAATCCTCGTCAATGTCTTTTCCAGACCGTCCTTCAGATTCATATACTTCGAATTCGTCCGTATCTTACCCAGATAATTCGCCATTCCTCCGACATTGGGCGCAATGGACATATTATTGTCATTCAGCACAATAATCAGATTGGATTTCAGCCTGGCCGCGTTATTCAGCGCCTCATACGCCATACCGCCCGAGAGCGCCCCATCCCCGATGACAGCCGCGACCTTATAGGTCCCTCCGGTCAGCTCCCGTGCCTTCACCAGACCGCAGGCCGCCGAAATCGAAGTGGAACTGTGCCCGGTGTCGAACGCATCGCAGTCGCTCTCCCTCCTCTTCGGGAACCCGCTCATCCCTTCATACTGGCGCAGTGTATCAAACTCATCCTTCCTGCCTGTCAGAAGCTTATGTGTATAGGACTGATGCCCCACATCCCAGATCAGCTTATCTTCGGGAAAATTCATCGTCAGATGAAGCGCCATGGTCAGCTCCACCACACCGAGATTGGACGCAAGATGTCCTCCCGTCCGGCTGATCTGGCGGATCAGAAAATGTCTGATCTCCCTTGCCAGCTTCGGATAATCTTCCGTGGCAATGTTTTTAATATCATTTGGTCCGTTAATCCTGTCAAGAAGTTCCGACACAAATTCACCCTCTTACTTTTTCCGTATAATCAGCCACAGAAGGAGTTCTCTTAAGAATGCATTCTCCCTCCCCAGGCTGTCGTAGAAGCTAATCGCTTCTTCTGCCGCTTCTTTCGCTTTTTCCTGTGCGCCCTCCGGCCCGTACAGCGTCACATAAGTCGTCTTCTGATTCCTCTCATCGCTGCGAATCGGCTTGCCAAGCTCCTCCTGCGTACTGGTGACATCCAGGATATCATCCTGAATCTGAAAGGCCAGCCCCGCAGCCAGCGCGCACCGTCCCACCGCCGCAAGCTGCTCTCCCCGCACACCGGCCAGCGCCGCGCCCGCCTGCATGGATGCCTTCAACAGGGCGCCTGTCTTAAGCTCATAGATATTCTTAAGGTCCTCCGGCGAAATGGCTCTGCCCGTATCCTCGATATCTATAGTCTGTCCACCAATCATTCCATAGATTCCGGCTTCCCGTCCCAATATCCGCAGAGCCAGCGCGATATTCTCATAATCCTGCCTGGTCCGTGCCGCGTCAAAGGCAAGGAACGCCGTCTCAAATGCCAGATTCAGCAGCGCGTCCCCCGCAAGAATTCCCATTGCCTCTCCGAATGCCGCATGGGTCGTCAGCTTCCCCCTTCGGTATCGATCATTATCCATCGCCGGAAGATCATCGTGAACCTGAGAGTAGGTATGTATCATCTCAATGGCCGCCATAAACGGCCGGATCATAGCCTGCCTCTCCTGCGCATACTCCGTTCCGCCGAATAAGATACACATCTCAGACAGCAAAAGTGGCCGCAGTCTCTTGCCCCCGGCCGTTACGCTGTAACTGACAGCTTCCATAATCCTCTTTTGAGCGCCGCTCTCCTGCGGAATGAAATGCCGGATCACCTCGTCCGTCTGCGCAATCTTCGCGGCAAGCTCTCTCTCAAACTCCATCCCCGTTCCCCTCCTCCAGTATAATCAGCTTCTTTTCTACTTTATCAATGGAATCATTGCAATACTTCAACAGCTTCATTCCCTCCTGGTACAGCCGGAAGGAATCCTCCAGGCTGACCGGATCCGTCTCCAGCCTTGCCAGGATCTGGTTCAGCTCCTCCATGGCCGCCTCCAGCGTCTTCTCTTTCTTCGCCATATTCACCCTCTACCTGTTCCTGTTAATTTTTCTGACCGACTTCACCTCGGCCGTAATCTCTCCGTCGGTCACGGAGGCAATGATCTGTCTGCCCGGCCCGGTCTTCTCAATGGAGTTCACCATATGCCCCTCTTCATCGGCAAGATAGGAATAGCCGCTTGTCAGTCTCTCAAGCGGAGAAACTGCTTTCATGCGTTCCGCAAGCAGCGCCGTTTCCTTCCGCGAGAGCACAAGCCTCTGGCGAAACAGCATGGACAGCCTCGTCTGCAGATCGGCAAGCCTGAGCCGCTGCTGTTGCAGCTGATAGGACGGACTTGTGTACCGAATCTGCACGGACAGTCCGTTCAGGCGTCCACGGCAGTCGGCGATCTTCTGACGCATGCTCTTAAGCAGGGCTGCATGCAAATCGGCAAGAGTCCCCTCCAGCAGCGATACCTCATTCACCGCCAGCTCCGCCGCAGCCGAAGGCGTCGGGGCGCGCAGATCCGCCGCGAAATCCGCAATGGTGAAGTCCGTCTCATGTCCAACCGCCGAGATCACGGGAACCGGGCACTCATAAATTACCCTTGCCACAATTTCTTCGTTGAACGCCCACAGATCCTCCGCAGATCCGCCGCCCCGGCCGACGATGATCACATCCGGATTCATCGCGGCAAGCCGCCGAATTCCCCTTGCAATCGTGACCGCGGCTCCCTCTCCCTGCACCTGCGCGGGACACAGAATGAGCTGAACATACGGATTCCTCCTTGCGCTGACGGTCAGGATATCATGAATTGCGGCACCCGCGGCCGCCGTCACAATTCCAACCGTCTTCGGATACGCCGGAATCGGCTTCTTATGTCCGGTGTCAAACAGTCCCTCCGCCGCCAGCCTCTCCTTCAAGCGAAGGAACTGCGCATACAGATCACCCGTACCCTCCCTCAGGATCTCATTTGCGTAGAGCTGATATCTGCCGTCCCTCTCATAGATGCTGATCCGTCCGCGCACAACAACGCTCAGGCCGTCCGCAAGCCGAAAGGCAAGACCCCTTCTGAGCGAAGCGAACATGACGCATCCAAGCTGCCCGGACGCGTCCTTCAATGTAAAGTAAATATGTCCCGATGTATGATATTTGCACCCCGATACCTCTCCCCGGACGGAAAGATATCCAAGAAGGCTGTCATGCGCGAACAGATTCTTAATGTAGGTATTCACCTGGGATACCGAATAAACCTCCGTCATGCCTCTTGTTCCATCAGCTTTGCCAGAACTCCGTTCACAAAGCTTCCCGAAGCCTCTCCGCCGTAGGTCTTGGCCAGCTCCACCGCCTCATTGATTGCCACCTTGTCCGGAATCTCCTCATCATAACGAATCTCATATGCGGCCAGTCTCAGAAGATTTCTGTCCACCATTCCCATCCGGTTCAGCTTCCAGCCGCTTGCCGTCTGTGAAATCAGCTCGTCAATCTCCACAAGCCTGTCCCGGATCAGACAGAAACGATCCTTAAGATAGCGGATTTCTTCATCCGTTACCGCTTCGATTCCCGCCTCCCCGGACGGCTCCTCCTGTCCGAACGGCTCTTCTAAGAACGGCTCCTGATGCCTTACCTTCATGAGATACAGCTCTACCTGTTCTTCTCTGTCTTCCGTATTATAAAACTCCATGCAATACAGCATACGAAACATATGCTTTCTAATCTCTCTTCTCTTCATGCAGCTCCCATCCGCAATACTTGCTTTTGTTCTATTCGCGCAAAGGCAGCAAAAACAGACCTTCCGGATCTCTCCGGAAAATCTGCGTCTGCTGCCCTGTTTTCAGTTCCCTTTTTCAATTCCCACTCCGACGATACGGATGTTCACCTCAGAAACCTCAAGTCCCGTCATATTCTCAATCGCGCTCTTAACCCTCTCCTGTACCTGAGCACAGGTCTTGGGGATACTGTATCCGTATTCCATTGTTATGGACGCCTCTACACGGACCTTCCCGTCCTCCACATGAATCCGGATGCCCCTGGACAGATTCTTCATGCCGCGCTTGGTAACTATCTCCTTGGTCATGCTTCCGGAGATTGCGGCAATTCCCTCAACCTCAGATGCCGCGAGCGCCGCAATCGCCGCCACCACATCGTCCGCGATCTTCACCTCTCCGATTTCCCGGGAATACTCATTCCTGTATCTTTCATTCTTATCATACTCTTTACTCATCCTGATTCTCCTCCTGTATCTTTTAGAAGTATTACCCTATTCTACCGTCCTGTATTCCATTATATCAAACTTGCCCGTATTTGCAAAGGATTTTTATTCCCCGGTAATAACGGACGTAATCACGATATCCGAAGCCTCCGCTCCTGTTTTTCTCATAACAATATCCTCAATCTGTGCCACCTGCTGATCCGTGATCTCCGCCGCGTTCACAACCACATCGACCGACTCATCCAGAATTCTGACCACCACATCCGCAAACCCCTTCGCCTCAAGCAGCATTTCCGCGGCATTTTCCTTCTCGGCAATCGCGGTGAGATCAATCATCGTGTCGATTGCCTCCTGCTTCTGTTCCTCCGTAATATCGGTATTGGATATCAGTTCCATTAACGCTTCTTTATTCTTAGCCCGGGTCTGCTCTCTGGCAAGCTTCGCCGAAGCAAAATAACCGGAATCCAGCACCGTACTCGCAAGCACGGCATCTCCCGGATTTCCCTCCGCTTCCTCCCCCTGCGTATCCTCCGTGTAGACGTCAGACTGAGGATCGTCACTTGCCGGATCGTCACTTACCGAACCGTCAGCTGCTGTATCATCGATTTCCGTATCATCGCCTGCTGTATCGACACCTGCCGAATCGTCACTTGATGTATCGACAAGCAGATCTCCCGTGTCGCTGACCGGGATCTGGGCTGTCTCAGCCGCGTCTTCATCGAAGATATCCGCGAACTCATCCGTATCTCCGGCCATCTGATTCTCAAGCGCCGCCGCATCCGCAAGTTCGTCGTCCGCATCCGTCATTCCGGCCATATTTCCCACGGAGCCTAAGAGGTAATCCGACTCCGAAGCAAGCCTTGCAGCCTCATCCAGATCCGCCTGATCCCTGGTAAAATTCAGATACCCGGCAACCGCAATCATCAGGGCGAGAGCCGTAACAATAATCTGATTTTTCTTGAAAAGATTCTTCATGCTGTTACCCCTCCAGGTTAGGTGAAATTGATTAATTTCCCATCTTCATTACTTTCACTTTATGCGCGGGAACTTCAAATAATACCTCTACAGCCTCCGTAATTTCCGCTGCGATGGCTAAATCCCCGGCCCCCTCGGCAATGACGACAACCCCCTGAACCTCCGGTTCTATCTGTTTGATCACATATGGCTCATTTCCGTTCGCCAGAACGGTCTCCTCTCCCTGCTCCGTCTGCGTTACCGTTCTTTGTCCCCCTTCCGAATCGGATTCCTCCGTAGTGGCAGACGTATAGGGAGAATCTTTCAGAACAACGGTTTCCGCGGAGGATTTTAATGTAATCATAACCTGCACATCCCCGATCCCGCTCACCTTTCGAAGCAGCTCCTCCAGCCGCTCTTCCAGCTCGGTCGCCGCATCAGACGTATCCGATCCAACAGATGGCTGCGCGGTATCCTCCCCTTCCGCAGCCGGCAAAGTATCCAGGGGATCACCTTCTGAAGTCTCCTCCCGGTCATCCGGAAAGGAGAGCAGAAGCAGCAGAAGTCCCGCTCCAAGCATCAGCAAAAGCCTGGGAAGTCCGATGTCTTTCATTGTCAGCTTTTTCTTATCCATAACCGCCCTCCTCAATCCGAACCGTTACCTCTTCCTCTTCAATCTCGTAGAATCCTGCAAGATAGTCTCGAAGAGCAATCTCCTCCGGCGTCGGCACCTCCTGCGACAGTTCAATCCTTCCGATCAGAATCCGTCCCGATTCTTCCCCTCCTTCTTCCTTCCGTTCCGCCAGGACTTCAAGTCCGAGAACCTTTCCATACTCTGCACTTTCCGGATCGGCTTCTATACGAACTCTGACATCCGCTGCCGCATACCCCTCCTCCTCAAGCAATTCCCCGACCTGTCCGGCAACCGCCTCCCGATACTGCTCAAGCAGCAGCTCCTCTCCAATCTCTCCGGCCCCCGTCAGCGATTCGCTGTAATCGTAGGTCTGAAGGAACAGGCGGTTCGTATCCAGATAATACGAAAGCCTCCCGTCTGCGTCAAGCAGGGAGAGAACCGGAGAGATGACAATCAAAATCAAAAGAAAGCCCCCGTAAGTCCGGATGTATTTCTTATATCCGCTGCCCGCCAGCATCAAATCCAGAAGAGACAGCAAAAGCAGAAAAAACACAATACTCCTCACCCAGGAATACACCGCATCCATAATATCCCCCGTCACCTAAGGCGCCTTCACGGCAAGCGCCGCAATAGCCACCGCAATCAGGAACAGTCCGGCAGCCGTCAGCAGCACATTCAACAGCAGCATACAGGCTCCGGCACACGCGGATACGGCCCCTACAATCCTCGAATCCGATACCGGCTCGATGATGGCGCATCCCGCCTTACAAATCACGGCACTTAAGAATACCTGAACCACCGGGACCGCGCAGATGACGCAAATCGCAATGACCCCAGCCGCTCCGACCGCGTTCTTCAGCAGTACTGCTGCCCCCAGTACGGTCTGCGATACCCCCTCCAGGATTCCTCCCACCCCGGGCAATGCGCCCGCCGCCCTCACCAGCAGGGATTTCTTCACGGCATCGGCAGCCGGAACAATCAGACTCTTCAGTCCTCCGAACCCGATCACGGCCGCCAGCAAAAGCTTTAGTCCAAGCCTCACCCCGTCCCTCACAAGTCCCGTCAGTTTGGACAGCAGTGCTTCCCCGTTCAGATTATTCGCAAGCGCCAGCACCAGATAAATATTAACGGCAGGCAATAGAATACGAAGCAGAATCACATCCGCGAACGAAATCATCAGCAGAGTTCCCTGATAGAATACCGCCCCGCTCATCGTCCCCCCGCTCAGGCTGAGAACCGTGACATACACCGGAATCAAAGCCTGCATAAAATCCAGAATCCGGATTACGGTATCTGACACGATCGTTGAAGCGGCAAAGAACGCGCCTGTTAATACTCCGAACAGGGACAGATAACAGATGAAAAATCCGGTCTGTGCCACCTGGCCGCTCTGAAACGAGCCTGCGATCAGGGAAAATACCGCGGCTGCGGCTCCCGCTCCCACGATACTGCGAAACAGATCCCTCTTCTCATTCAGCTCATCCGTTACGGCATTCCATAACGTATTCACCACTCCCCTAATCGAAATTCCTCCGTCCCCTTCTCCGTCGGCCAGATCAAGCACCGCGTCACCAAAGCCAAAATCCGTCTCTCCAAGCGCTTCCTCCACCCCGGAATAATCCACCTCTCCGGCTATCTCTGCCCCGGAAATCTCCCCCGCCTCAACCGCCCGAAGCGTTCCGATTCCTGCCGCCCGAACCGGCCGGCCGGCCGCTCCCCAGAGAACCATTCCGGCCAGACAAACCAAAACCGCCGCCATCCGTCTATCCAAAGCCTCACACCCTTAAAAGATCAGAATCTCTACCACACCCATCACCACAGGCATTCCGGAAGCCATCACCGCGAATTTCCCGGCCAGCTCAATCTGACCCGCAATCGTCCCGTAACCGGCATCCCTGCATAGATTCGCCGCGAATTCCGATGCGTAGGTAATCCCTATCATCTTCAGCAGAATTTTAATATACTCATCTTCCACTGAAATATAAGAAGTAATTGTTCCAATTCCATCCAGCACTGCCCCGAGCATTCCCGTCCCGTAGTAAAAGATCAGGCAGCACGCGGCAAGGCTGATTAAAGTTCCGTACTCCGCCTTCCCGCTTCGGAACAAAACGGCAATCAGCACGGCCGCCACACCAAGAAGCGCAATTCGAATCATACTCCACCGCCTCCCTTCGGATTTACATTCCATGCAGGATTCCCGTACCGGTTCCTCCCCTGAGATCCTTTCCCGGGATTCCTTCTTTGGTTCTCTTTCGGATCCGGCTGCGGGCTACATGGCAAACAGACTCTGTATGGTTTCAAAGAGCTCCGCTATGTAGGGCAGAATCCAGAACAGCACCAGAATAAGGCCTGCCAGGCTCGCGAGAAAGGCCTGCTCCTCTCTTCCGGAATGCTTTAATACCTGATTCAGGACCGACACCAGGATGCCGACTGCCGCTATTCTAAAGATCAGCTGGATATTCATATCATTCCCCATTCCCGCGCGTTCCCCGCGCGTCAGACCGCGCTCCCTGCTATAACAGCAGGATCGTCAGAAACAATCCCCCCAGCACGCCAAGGGCCCTGCACAGGTAGACCTTCTCCTTCTCCTTCTCCGATGCTGCCTCAATCTCCTCCCGGATCCTTACAATGGCCAGATCCAGCGTATTCTGCTGAAGCATGGCATCCGTTACTCCCAATACATCCCCAAGACCTGCCACAAGCTCCCTGTCCCCTGCGTTCAGTGAGGTTTTCTTCAAAAGCTCCCTGGCCTGCCCGCGCCAGATTTCCGTCAGGGAGATCCCGGAGTACTCAAGCATTGCCTCTGAGACCGAACGGAAGAATTCCGTGAAGCTTCCCTCATGGTATCGTGCCAGCTTGCCAATTGCCTCCGGCAGCGCGGTCTTTGCGTATCGGATATCTCCCTTCAGAAGCAGGAGGGCCCTTTCAAGCTCCCTGAGCTCCTGCGTTCTCATCCGAATCCGTTCCGCCGTATACCAGCCGATCGCCAGGCAGGATACGAACACCATCAGCGCACCGAGTACCTTACCTGCCCACATATAACGAAGATCCCCTCTCATCGCAGATTTGCTCTACCGTCCCCCGTCCGTGCCTGTCTCCCAGCACGATATAACGTTCAAAGATCTTCTGGCGCACGAGCTCTCCTAAGAACGGCTTCGAGCGTACCTCTTCCATGGAACCGCCGTGTACGGTCGCTATCAGTTTACAGCCGCAGCCGATACAGTACCGGATCGCCGCAATATCCTCCGATAATCCAATCTCATCCACCGCAATCACATCCGGAGCCATAGAGCGGATCAGCATCATGATCCCCTCCGCCTTCGGACAGCAGTCCAGAATATCGGTTCGAATTCCAAGATCGTTCTGAGGAATTCCAAGATAACAGGCTCCGATTTCCGATCGCTCATCCACAACCCCGACCTGAAGCCCTGCCCTCCCTTCATTCCCGTCCGAAAGCTGCCGGATAATATCCCGAAGCAGCGTGGTCTTGCCGCAGCCCGGCGGTGAGATAATCAAAGTGTGATAAATCGTCCTCCCCGCAAGCAAATAACCGAGTACGCCATCCGCACACCCCTTCTTCTGATGCGACAGCCTGATATTGATACAGGAAATATTCTTCATGCTCTTCACCGTCCCGCCGTCCAGGATGACCTTGCCTGCAATCCCGACCCGGTGCCCTCCTGCGATTGTGATAAAGCCCTGCTTCATTTCCTCTTCAAACGCATACAGAGAATAACCGCCCACATACTCCAGGGTCTCGCACATTTCCTCCCTGCTCACCAGATATGAATCATTCTGATTCCGTTCCATCCTTCCGGATTTTCCCAGAAAATATTCTCTATTATCATAGATCAGCAGTACCGGAGCCTGCACCCGCATCCGGATTTCCTGCAGCTTCTCATAATCCCTGACCGCAGCCTGTAAGATTCCCCGAAGCCGTAAGGGGAAAATCTTCAGCAAATCCTCTCTTCTTCCCAATCGCCACCCATCCTTCCGCTCCCAGACGGCCGGCGAATCCACAGGCCCGTCTGTCTTTCTTATCTCAATATATGGACAAACAAGCGGGAGTATGACAAAAAGAAGCCTTCAGCAGGCTTGCGGCGCCAGAAGCCGGACACGGTTCCGAAGCGAAAAAGGACTTGCGTCCCATCCGGAAAAACAGTATGATAAGAGGAACAGATTCAAATCCCAAACATCACGGAAGAAAGGAAATCATCAATGGAATACGGATTAATCGGAGAAAAGCTTGGACACAGCTATTCTAAGCTGATCCATGAAATGCTCGCAGACTACACCTATGAGCTCTGCCCGCTAAGCAGAGAGGAGTTCGTCACATTTATGAATAGAAAGGAATTCAGGGCAATCAATGTCACAATTCCCTATAAGAGAGACGTAATTCCCTATCTGGATGAAATAGACGACGCCGCGAAGCGAATCGGCGCGGTCAACACCATTGTCAATCGCTCCGGAAGACTATCCGGCTATAACACGGACTACAGCGGA
The DNA here is from genome assembly GCA_944380155.1 of uncultured Lachnospiraceae bacterium. Taxonomy (GTDB): domain Bacteria; phylum Bacillota; class Clostridia; order Lachnospirales; family Lachnospiraceae; genus Caccomorpha. The sequence continues at coordinate 733 of CALWGS010000026.1, read as the reverse complement.
CTGTTGTATTCCCTGCACCGCAGCGGCATCCGGGTAAGCGGCAGGAAGGTTCTTGTGCTTGGCAACGGAGGCGCGGCGCAGGCCGTATTTGCTCTTCTGAAGGACGAGAAAGCGGCGCAGGTGCTGACTGTAAAGTACAAAGAAGAACCCCAGACGATCACATATGAAGAAGCAAGACTCCATCACGCCGACGCTCAGATTATCATCAACGCCAGTCCTGTCGGGATGTATCCCAGGGAAAATGCTTCCCCGATGGATCTCTCCCCCTACCGGGACTGTACAGCTGTTGTCGATCTGATCTACAATCCACAAAAGACCCGGCTGCTCACACAGGCAGAAGCCCTCGGAATGACAGCGGTGAACGGCCTTATGATGCTCGTCGCACAGGCGAAATACGCGGCGGAATACTTTCTGGGTACGAAGATTGCGGAAGAAGAGATTGAGCGGGTATACCGGGCAATGAAAGAAATCATCGAAAAAAAATAACAAAAAGCCGGAAGCAGGAAATCACCTCCTCTTCCGGCTCTCTCAAGCCGCACTGTCCGCGGAATACTCCGCGCTGCCGCAGCTTTCACAACTGTCAGACTCTCTTCATATATTCTCCGGTTCTCGTATCGATCTGGATCCTGTCCCCCTGCTCAACAAACAACGGAACATAGACCGTAGCACCGGTCTCGACTACTGCGGGCTTGGAAGCGCCGGTTGCGGTATCACCCTTGAAGCCGGGCTCTGT
>CALWGS010000025.1 GCA_944380155.1 uncultured Lachnospiraceae bacterium | reverse complement strand
CCTCCGCATCCTTCTCATTTCCCTGCATCGGCAAGAGCCTCCTTTATCACCTCAATATTCTGCCTCATTCCGTCCAGATACGCAGACAGCGGCCCCTGCGCGCTGCCCGTTGTCAGCGGATTCAGCTCATACCCCTTCGCTCCGGTCTCCTCCGCCAGCATCTCTCCCGCCGGGTTCTCCGCTCCGGCCTCCTGCCAGTACATCTGTCCTCCGTGTGCCGCCGTCTCTTCGATCATATCCGACAGATCCCCCGGCGCAAGCGAGGTGTCCGCATCCAGATCCACCGTGCTGACAATCTCCATCCCAATCGCATCCGCCAGATAGACGAAGGCATCGTGGAACAGAACCACGGGAACCCCCTGCGCGCGCTCCCGCAGCGCGTCAAGCTCCTCCTCCAGTCTGCGGACCGAATCGGCGTATTCCTCCGCATTCGCTCTGTACCCCTCCGCGTTCGCGGGATCATATTCACACAGCGCGTCTGTCATATTCTCAATCTGCATCAGATAACGGGACGGATCGGTCCATACATGAGCATTCGCCTCCTCGGAATGGTCATGATCCGATTCCTCCGCATGCACATGCAGCGAATCGTTCTCAAGAAGTTCGATTCCCCCGCTTACCGTCACAATCTCCAGATCCGGAAGCCGTTTGGCCGCCGCTTCCAGGAAGCTCTCCATGCCTCCCCCGTTAATCAGGAACAGATCCGCCTGCTCAAGCAGTCTCATATCCTCGGTCGTCAGCTGATAATCATGGATGCAGCCGCTGTGATTCTCTGTGAGATTACGAACCGTAATACCGGAGATCCCATCGGTCAGATTTCTCGCCAGGAGATAGACCGGATAGAAGGACGTCACAATCACGCGCTCACTCTCTTCTTCCTCAGGTGTCGAGGCCAGTCCGATCACACCGGCGCAGAACACCTCCACCAGTAAAAACACAGCCAGCAAATAAAATAGCTTCTTCTTCAATCCCATCACGTCCTGTCATTCTGCTCATATTCATAGGTCGGAACAATCTCCTTCACCATGCGCCGGATATCATCCGGCTCTTCCCTGCTCATCTGCTCAAGCTTCTCTAACTGCTTCAAGAATACCGTCTCATCAATATCAATCGGATGTCCGATATGAATCAGCTTATTCTCCGTCTCCTGCATCCCCTCTTCCTTCATCAGGAGCTCCTCAAACAGCTTCTCGCCCGGACGCAGTCCGATGATCTGAATCTTAATCTCTTCATCCGGGATGAACCCGGACAGGCTGATGAGATGTCTTGCCAAATCGATAATCTTAACCGGCTCTCCCATATCCAGAACGAAGATCTCTCCGCCCCTTGCATAGGCTCCCGCCTGCAGCACCAGAGCCACCGCTTCCTGTATCGTCATAAAATACCGGATCACCTCCGGGTCTGTAACCGTTACCGGCCCCCCTGCTGCTATCTGCTTCTTAAACAGAGGAATCACGCTTCCGTTGCTGCTCATGACATTGCCAAAGCGGACCGCTACGAACTCTGTCTCGGACATTTTATTATAGGTCTGTATAATCATCTCGCAGATCCGCTTGGAGGCTCCCATGATATTCGTCGGATTCACCGCCTTATCCGTCGAGATCAGAACGAATCGCTCCGTCCCGTACCGATCCGCGGCCCGCACGGTCTTAAGCGTGCCGAACACATTGTTCTTAATCGCCTCATTCGGGCTGTCCTCCATCAAAGGCACATGCTTATGCGCCGCTGCGTGGTAGACAATCTCAGGCCGGTAGACCTCGAAAATCTTATTGATCCGGTTCGTATTCCTGACCGAGGCAATCAAGACCGTGAGCTTGAGATTCGGATATTGATGAATCAGTTCCTGCTGAACATCATACACCCCGTTCTCGTAAATATCCAGTATAATCAGGTGCTTCGGCTCATGGGAGGCAATCTGTCTGCACAGCTCGCTGCCGATGGAGCCCCCTCCTCCCGTGACAAGGATGGTTTTATTCTTCACATAACCCATAATCGAGTCCAGATCCACCTCAATCGGATCCCTCACCAGCAGATCCTCCACTTCCACATCCCTTAACTGGCTCACACTCGCCTCGCCGGTCATAAACTGATACAACCCCGGAAGAATCTTCAGCCTGCAGCCCGTCTCCTTACAGATGCTGATAATCTCGCGAATCTGTTTCTTCGACACGGAAGGCATTGCGATATTAATCTCATGAATCTTATACCGCTTGGCATTCGCGATAATCGTATACCGGTTCCCCACTACCTTAATCCCGTGAATATAGCTGCCTATCTTATCCGGAGAATCGTCAATGACACACTTCACCGTCTTGTGCAGGTACCGGCTTGATATGATCTCTTTAATAATCATATTCGCCGCTTCTCCCGCTCCGATCACCATAACATTCACACCGGTATTCCGGCTCTGCGAACGATAGAGCGCCTGGCGCAGAGCGCGGTAGGCAAACCTTGTCGCGGACACAAAGGTAATCAGGAAGAACGGATAGCTGAAATAAAATGTTCTTGGCATCGTATATCCGGTCAGATTCATTCCGATCGCCTGAATGATCGCGGAGAGCACACAGGCTGATATAATATTCTCCAGTTCGTTAATCCCTGCGAATATCCACAGACTGTGGTACAGCCGGAAGATATAGAACAGAATCAGCGTAGTCAGAAGATTAATCCACAAATACCCCCACAAATGATCCAGGAACCGAAGCTCAATCATATGGAATTCCATATTAAACCGCACCAGCAGCGCCAGTCCGCTCGCCGCGATGATGGATATCATATCAATCGTGATCAGAAATACCCTTCGAACCAGCAGCTTTTTATCTTTTATAAATTTGAGCATGGCAATTACCTTTATCTTTCCCTCTTACTTTCTATCTGAAGCCCATATCGGGCAGAGTTCATTATAGCATAGTTACTTTCTGATTGCAATTTGAAAATCAATTCTGAGATCTTAACCTTGAAGAATTCCAAAAGATGTGTTAAGGTAATAGATGGTATTTCGTTCACCAGAATGACAAGAATGGAAGTAAGGAGTTTATCTATGTCAAACAACAGAAAAAAAAGAACAGCAGGTACAGCTCAGAGGCCCCGTTCCTTCCTGGACTGGATCACTCTGATACCGCTGATGATTCCTCTCGCGGTGATACCGCTGATTATGTATGAGTGTATCTATAATTCCGGCTACGAAATCTATTCGTGGTTCACCTATGACGGGACACAGGCGGATTTCTTCCTATATTATAAGCAGTGGATCTTTGTGGGTGTCGCCGCGCTGATGGCTGTGTTCCTCGTAATCCGCGCCATTGCCGACCGCCGCTCCATGAAGTGGGCTCCCGCCTTCCTGCCCCTCGGGATCTATGCCCTGCTCGCTCTGATCTCAACACTTGCCTCGGAATACCGCTCGTTCGGCCTTACCGGCGCATTCGAACAGTTCGAGAACGTATTCTGCCTGATTGGATATGCCATTGTCGTCTATTACGCGTTCTTATTCGTGAAGGATGAGTCCGATCTGAGGATTGTACTGACTGCGCTGTCCTTCGGGATCCTGATTCTGGGGCTGCTCGGCACATTCCAGACCTTCGGCCTGGATCTGTTCGCAACGGACTTCGGCAAGATGCTGTTCCTTCCCCGATCAGAATGGCAGAATCTGGATGCCTACCGTCTGACCTTCGAAGAGGGAATGGCCTATGTTACGCTGTATAATCCGAACTACGTCGGCGTCTATGCCTCCCTTGTGATGCCCGTGACCGTTTCGCTGATTCTGTACGCGAAGCCGAACTGGCTGAAGGCACTGAACGGAGTGAACCTGGTGCTGACCGCGATCACTCTCTATGGCTCCCGGTCGAAGGCGGGCCTGATTGGTGTCGGCGTTGTCGTGGTGCTGCTGGTGATCTTCTTCCGGCGCCTTCTCTTAAAGTGGCTCTACCTCACGATCATTGTTGCGGTTGCCGGTGTGATCGGTCTTGTGGCATTCGGGCGCGATACCATCATCGGAACGCTGCAGAACGCGCTTACCATATCGCCGGATTCACCGGATATCACCTATGTCGGCACGCTTGATGATGAGATTGCGATTACCTACCGCGGAAATACCATCCATATCCAGATCGACGCGGATTCCGGCTTCAACGGCTTTACCGTGACAGATGACACGGGAGCAGAGGTTGAGCATATTGTGGGAGAGGACGAGGAGACCTGGATGATAACGGACGAACGTTTCGACGGGTTCGTTCTGTTCCCGATTGAGGGCGCAACCGCGTTCGGAGTCAATATCAACAACCATAACTGGTACTTCACCAATCAGTCAGGTGATTCGACCTATTATTATATTACGGCTTACGGAAGAACCGATAAGATTGTGATGGCGGAAGAAGCGATCTTCGGTGATTATGAGAGCTTTGCCACCGGCCGCGGATACCTCTGGTCCCGCACCATACCGATGCTGAAGGATACGGTCCTGCTCGGAACCGGCGCGGATACCTTCGCTCAGGTCTTCCCGCAGCAGGATTACGTCGGCAAGGTGAATAACAGCTTTGATACCCAGATTATCACCAAGCCGCACTGCATGTATCTGCAGATTGGCGTACAGACCGGTGTAGTCTCCCTGATTGCGTTCCTTCTCTTCTACGCCATCTACTTCTTCCAGAGCGTCCGCCTGTACCTGAACGGCAGATTCGAAAGCTTTGCCGCCCAGGCAGGCGTGGGAATCTTCATCGGAACCGTCGGCTACATGGTCTGCGGAATCTCGAACGATTCCATGATTACCGTATCTCCCGTATTCTGGACCCTGATAGGACTTGGCCTGGCAGCCAACGCCCTGGTTAAGAAGGATAACGCCGCGAAGAAAGCCCAGAAGGCTGCCGGACAGGACGCCGCATAACCGCGTGCCCAGTAATGCGGGGCATACCCGGTGATGCGGGGCATACCCAGTGATACGGGGCATACCCCGCGCCGCCGGCGTAACAGATGCCGGAGAGATAGAGTTGATTCAAGCTCTTGATTCCAGCTCCGTTCTTTCGACGGCGTCCCTGACAGACACAATCTGATAAGGGACGCCCGGAATGACGGAGCTTTTCTGATCGTAGATTAGGGTTCCGAAGAGTCTTGCAAACAATCCAATCTGCCCGGCAAGCAGTCCAAGCAGTCCGTTCATCCCCGGAACCAGTACGCAGCGCCTCCCGTGGCAGGCCGCAATCTCCCGAACCATCCGGGACGGATTGCTATACTCCGGATCCTGAGGAAGAAAGGTTCCCGACAGGTTCCGCAGCAGAATCTGCCGGATGCACTCGCACAGAGTGTCGATGAATATCATACTCCTCTTATTCTCCGTCTTCGGAAAGGCCGGAAGCTTTCGCGCAAGTGCAGACAGCCTCGCATAATTCCCCGGACACCCGGGCCCGTATACCATGGGCGGCCGGATGACGGCAACCGTCATCCGGCTCTTCTCCTCCAGGCGCTTCAGACGGTGCTCCGCAGCCAGCTTCGAACGGCCATAGAGTGTGACGGGAGCCGGCCTGGTACCGGCTCCGATTCTCCCCTGTTCCATTCCGTATACACTCATCGTACTTAAGAAGACAAACTGCCCCGTCCCCTCCTTCGCCGCCTTCGCGGCTAACTGCGCGGTCAGCCGTACATTCACCCTCTGATACTCTTCCTTGCTGACAGTCCCTTCCTTCCGATGGACAATTCCCGCGGTATGCACAATCGCATCAACCCCGCCGAACGCCAGCTCCTTCCAGCCGTCATCCCTTACGGAAATCTGCTGCACCGACCAGTCCGGCTGCGCCGCTTTCAGATAATCCGCAAGTCTGCCCGCAATATAGCCATGTTCCCCTGTGATTAGAATCTGTCTGCTCATCTCTCAATCCTTTCCGGTTCCCCCCTCTTTCACTCCGTCGGAGGTCAGAACACTTCGAATGGTACCGATAAAGCAGCGCAGATCGAAGAGGAAGCTCATTCTCCTTACATATTCTCCGTCCAGCCTTGCCTTCACCGCAATCGGAAGCTCATCCCTCCCGTTAATCTGCGCCCAGCCGGTCAAACCCGGCATAACATCATTCGCGCCGTACCGATCCCGCTCGGCAATCAGATCCTCCTGATTCCAGAGTGCGGGCCTTGGCCCAATCAGACTCATATCCCCCTTCAGGATATTAAAGATCTGCGGCAGCTCATCCAGGCTGGTTTTCCTTAAGAACCGTCCCATCCTGGTAATATACTTCTCCGGATTCTTCAGCATATGAGTCGGAACATCCTTCGGCGTATCAATCCGCATCGTTCTGAACTTCAGAATATCAAAATACGTCTTATGTATGCCGACTCTCTTCTGCCGGAACAGGACAGGCCCCGGCGAGTCCAGGCGGATCGCAGCCGCAAGTCCCACATAGACCGGCGCCAGCACCACGGCGGCAGCCAGAGACACTCCCACATCCAGGATTCGCTTCACCTTCATATAACGCCTCCGGACGAACATCCTCCGGACGGACATGCGTCTATGGATGGGCATCCGTCCATGGACAGGCCTGTGTCCATGGACAGACACCCCTTCACGGCCCGATACACGTCCATGAGATCCCCGTCTGCTCCGCTCCAGTAATATATAGTTCTTCCGCTTATTCATAATAGATCGAACCCTCTTTCTTCCGTTTTATGATTCGATCCTACCATACAGGGCAATCAATGTCAATAACAGGCTGCTGGAAAATGGGCTGACCATAATCGGACCAATCCAAATCAGGCTGACGCAAATCAGCCGCTACAGGATCTGCTCGAGCCTGTCAACCGCCAGGCGCTTCTGCTCTTCTCCGACATGGATATAGGTGTTATACGTAACATTAACGCTGCTGTGCCCGAGAATCTTGCTGACATCCGCGATTTCCACGCCGGCGCGCAGCGCCTTCGTCGCGAAGGTATGCCGCAGAACATGGAGTCCGTGATGAACATACTCCTCTCCCACTCCCTCGCGCAGAACATGGTCAAAGGCGCGGTAGAGGAATTCCTGCGACACCATCTCATGCTTTTTCCCGTGAAGCAGATACTCTCCGTCCGCCTCTCTGTCCCGCCGATACCGCTTCAACAGCTCCAGCGCTCTGAGTGCCATTTGATTCAGGGGAATACTACGCCTGCTGCTTGCGGACTTCGGCTCCGAGGTGGTAATCCGAACCTTCGCCTCTCCTTCCTTTCTCTCTCTGTTCATCACGGCCGTCATCGTCCGCCTGACATAGAGCACCCTCCCCTCCTCATCGATATCCGACCAGGTCAGCGCCATCATCTCCCCCTTGCGAAGCCCGGTATTCAGCATCAGCAGGAAGGCCGGCGCGAACTCACGCGCAATCTCATCCTGCTCCCCGTTCAGCGCTGCCCGCTTAATCGCTTCAATCTCATTCTGTGTCAGAATATCCACCGTCCGCGACTGTACGGCAAGCTCCTTCCTGTTCGGCATCCGTGTGCCTGTCACCGGATTCTTAAATACCACGTCATCCTCCAGCGCATGCTTAAAGCACATATTCAACAAAACCCGAATCTTGCTGAGTGTCGCGTAGGAATGCGTCTCCTTCTTCTCATTCAGCAGCCGCTGAATATCATCCTTCGTCACCTCCCCCATCTTCTTATATCCAAGCGTATTCCGGATATGATTCTCGAATACGGTCTCATACGTATCATACGACACCTCTTTAATAGTATTCCTCTTATACAGCTCCAGGAATTGCTGCATATACTCATTCAGAGTCACTCCGGGCGCCCCGATCTTCCTTGTCTCCAGCTGAACCCGGAGCAATTTCAGCACCTTCTTTGCTTCCTTCTCCGAATGTGCATAGCGGGTAATCACATTCCTCTTCCCGTCGGCACGGAACCCTTTCGTAATCCGCACCATCCACCTTCCGTCCTTCCTTAATGTAATACTCCCATCACCGTTGAATCTCTTTGCCCTCTTGCCGGATTCTTTCTCCATACTCTGTTCTCCTTGTCCGTAGTATTCTGCTGTTGACTGTCATCCCTTATCTTTCCCATCTGCCCGAATTTCGATTCCTTCCCAATCCGAATTCTGCTGTCTCAACTCTATGATCCGGGCTCTGTCTGCCCTGCCTGCATCCGCATATCCATCCTCCTTTCCGCTCCCCTTATCCTGTATTCTCTGCGCATTTCGACTGCGAAATGACACATAAACCAGCCTGTATTCTCTCAAGGCCAAACCAATTCAATTCGACAAAATTCTTCTTTATTCGACACTTTACCTTAAAATATCCCATAACTATTTCCATTCATCAAATCTATCTTGTGATGTTTGAGAAATGATTGGGGAGAACTACGCTTCCATCCCTCTGACTTCACACGATATTTTGTTAATCATGTAATTTTCTTTATATTCGCCATATCATCAACTTTAAATCAATTTATTAATATTATTATATTATTATTAATAATTTATTCTTTATCTTTTTCAGCCCTTCCCTTTCTGATTTCATAATATTCTGTGTAATTTTCGTGTCAATCTTCTGCATCAGACCTTTTAGATGCCTGATTTCGCGGATTCCTGATTTTCTCTTCAGATGAAGAATTTCTTTAAGAAGCTTTCTTTCGTGATGGCTCTTGCTTTAGTTCTTACATCTCTTGCACCGGCCGGT
>CALWGS010000024.1 GCA_944380155.1 uncultured Lachnospiraceae bacterium | reverse complement strand
AGAAGGGTGCCGGTCGTCTCGCGCACCTGACTCACGCTCCCGGGCGAAGCCTGAATATCCTCCCGGTACATGGTCTGAATCGAATCGATGATCACAATATCCGGCTTCATTGCTTCAATCACGTTCTCCACCCGTTCCAGATTTGTCTCCGCAAGAAGACGAAGACTGTCGGTAAATGCCCCGAGCCGTTCGGCGCGCATCTTAATCTGCCGCAGGGATTCCTCTCCCGATACATACAGAAGCTTATGCCGCTTCGCGCTCATTTCCCGGCACATCTGAAGCAGGAGCGTTGACTTCCCGATTCCCGGATCCCCGCCCACCAGCACAAGCGATCCGACGACCATTCCGCCTCCCAGTACCCGGTCTAATTCCTGAATGCCCGTGAGCATTCTCTCATCCTCATCCGTATTCACCTCAGACAGGCTCTTCGGTTCCTGCACGGGCACTGCCGGCCCCCTGCCTGAAGACGGTGTCTTCTTCGCCGCGGGTTCCTCCGAGAATGTATTCCATTCCTTACAGCCCGGACACTGTCCCATCCACTTGGGTGATTCATACCCACATTCCCTGCAGTAATATAATGACCTGCTCTTTGCCATTCTTCCCTCCTGCCGCCTCTGAATTCTCAATCATCCCCCGCTTTGAATGATTTCTACTGAAACAGGGAGCACTGCAATCTACAGCACTCCCTGCACCATGTCACGATTTCACAACCTTCACTCCGGTCGGAATCTCCGGGTCAAATTCTACGCTGAATACCAGCTTGCCTCCGAGGTTCGTCTTCATCTTGCCGATATTCGTATCATTCACCAGAATCCGGTATTCCTTCTCCGGCTCAAGTTCGAGTGTAATCTGGGCATTCTCCCGGCCTTCCACCTCAAAGCTGACCTCTCTGTCTGTAATCTCCATATGGAACACCGCGGTTCCGGGTACGGACTCGTACACGAACAGACCGTTCTTCTCCAGCTTCGTAATCTCCCGGAATGTCTTGATTTTATATAAATCTCCGTCATATTCAAAGTCGGAGAGCTTTGACTTGGTCTGCAACGTATAATCTCCAAAGCTTAACGTACCGTCATTCTCCTGCCTGATTAACCCTTCAACTCCTGCCATGTTCTTATCCTCCTGATATGTGCTTGGTTCATACTGGAACCCCATCCGCGGACGGAAAAGCCGCCCGCAAATCCTGCTGCCTGCAGCTTTTCCTCATTATATCCGATTATCCGCGAAATTTCTAGCTTTATCTGCATGTTTTATAAATTTTTATCATTTTTCGCTGTTATCAGGCTTGCCGGTCTCCGGCTCCGGCCCGGCTCCCTCCTCCGTCTTCACGGTCTTCCTGCTCCGGGTCTTGGCGCCGGCGGCTTTCTTTCGTCCCTTCCCCTTAGAGGCGCTGTCCCCTTCCTTCTTCGCGGTAATGACAATCTCATTGTCCAGGCACGAGATCGCGGCGGTATCGCCCGAAGCAATCCTGCCCTCGAGGATCTCCTCCGCCAGTTTGTCCTCTACATCCGTCTGAATGCAGCGGCGCAGCGGCCTGGCACCGTATTTCTCATCATACCCCTTCTCCGCCATCCGATCATAGACCGAATCCGCGATCTCAAGCGTAATCTGCATCTGATCCCTGCAGCGCTTCTCAATGGAGGAGAACATTACCTTGACAATGCTGCGGATATCCTCCCGGGTCAGGGCATGGAATACGATGATTTCATCGATTCGGTTCAGGAATTCCGGCTTGAACAATCTCCTCACCTCATCCATCACCCCGTCCTTCATGCGCCGGTAATCCGCCGTCTCATCCGCCGTCGTATTGAAGCCCAGCCTCTTCGGGGCAATAATGCTCTGTGCGCCCGCATTGGAGGTCATGATAATAATTGTATTCTTAAAGCTCACCTGCCTGCCCTGGGCATCCGTAATGTGCCCGTCATCCAGAACCTGAAGAAGGATGTTGAATACATCGGGATGCGCCTTCTCGATCTCGTCAAACAAAATGACCGAATAGGGATTCTGTCTGACCTTCTCGCTGAGCTGCCCGCCCTCTTCATATCCAACATATCCGGGCGGCGAACCAATCATCTTGGATACGCTGTGCTTCTCCATATATTCCGACATATCAACACGGATCATGGAATTCTCGTTGCCGAACATTGCTTCCGCAAGCGCCTTGGACAGCTCAGTCTTACCAACACCGGTGGGCCCCAGGAACAGGAAGGAGCCAATCGGACGGTTCGGATCCTTGAGTCCGACCCTTCCTCTCCGGATGGCCCTCGCAACCGCCCTGACAGCCTCATCCTGCCCGACCACTCTCTCATGGAGGATGCTTTCCAGCTTCATCAGTCTCTCGCTCTCGCCCTCCTCCAGCTTCTTAACCGGAATCTTCGTCCAGCTTGAAATCACCTCGGCAATTTCATTTTCTCCCACAATCAGCTGTCTCTCCGCCTTTTCCTTCTCCTGGAGCACTTTCTTCTTGTTGTACTCCTCTCTCAACTCTGCCTGCCTTTTCTTGATCTCTCCGGCCTTTTCATAAGCCTCGGACTTGATGGCCTCTTCCTTCTCATCCTCAAGCACCGCGATCTCCTGCTCAATTTCCTTCATCTCGGGAGAGGTGATATAGGTACTCAGACGAACCCTCGAAGCCGCCTCATCCATCAGATCAATTGCCTTATCCGGCAGATACCTGTCATTAATATAGCGCTCCGACATCTTCACGGCCGCAACCAGCGCTTCATCCGTGATTCTTACCTTATGGTGCGCTTCATAGCTGTCGCGCAGCCCCTTCAGGATCAGGATCGCCTCCTCCTGGGTAGGCTCGTCCACCACAACCGGCTGGAACCGGCGCTCCAAGGCCGCGTCCTTCTCGATATATTTGCGGTATTCCTCCCTGGTCGTTGCGCCGATTAACTGAAGCTCTCCTCTTGCCAGAGACGGCTTTAAGATATTGGACGCGTCAATCGCGCCCTCCGCGCCGCCCGCGCCGATAATCGTATGGAGCTCGTCCAGGAACAGGAGGACATTGCCGTCCTGAATGACCTCGGAAATGACCTTCTTGATGCGCTCCTCAAACTCGCCGCGGTACTTGGAACCCGCCACCATTCCGGACAGATCAAGCGTGAGCACCCTCTTGTCCTTAATTGTATCCGGAACATTTCCCTCTACAATCTTCTGAGCCAGTCCTTCCGCGATAGCCGTCTTGCCGACACCCGGTTCGCCGACCAGACACGGGTTATTCTTGGTCCTGCGGCTCAGAATCTGGATTACACGCTGAATCTCCGTCTCCCTTCCAATCACCGGATCCAGTCTTCCTTCCCGCGCGTACTCCGTCAGATCCCTGCTGTACTGATCCAGCGTGGGAGTCTGGGATCTGCCCCTTGCACGGGCGCTCTTCCCGGACGCATACTCATTCTTGGCCGCTCCCATATCCGCACCCGTTGCGGCAAGCGTGTCCATATACAGCTTCTGAATATTAATGCCAAGCGTATTCAAAAGCCTCACCGCAATGCAGTCCCCTTCCTTCAGGAGCGCAATCAGAATGTGCTCGGTTCCCGCCGCCTGGGCCTTCAACCTCATCGCTTCCCGGAAGCTCTGCTCAATAATTCGCTTGGCTCTCGGCGTAAAGCTCCCTGCCTCCATTGTCGAGACGCCGTTCGGGGCAATGAGCTGGTTCACCAGATCGATCACCCGCTCTTCCTCCACCCCGTTCTCTGTCAGAACCTTGGATGCTACACCGTCCGCTTCGATCAGACCAAGCAAAAGATGCTCGGTTCCGATATAATTATGCGAAAGCCGGTAAGCGGCCTCTGCCGCCAGATTCATCGCAGATCTGGCATTCTCGGTAAATCTATTATCATTCATATATTCTGTACCTGACCTTTCTGTCCTATCTTTTCCCTTTCAGGGCAGAACTTAGCTGTTCTGGCCCCTCTCAATATCAGGCAGCTTATTCCGGATATATTCCGCCCGCGCCCGATCTCTTACACTGCTCCCCACATTCTTCCCAAGAAGCTTCTGCAATCCGGCCGGCTGGATATTCATCATCAGAATATGCAGGTTCACATCTTCCTTCAGCTTCACTACACCGGCATCCGCCCCGAACTTCAGCTGCGCCAGAAGCGTCATGGCGTCCTCAACTCCAATCTGCCTCGCATACTTTAAGATGCCGTAGGAACGGAAAATCTTATCCTCAATCTCATCGTATCCTGCCTGCAGCATATATTCCCTGCGGCGGCGTTCCTGCTTGATGACCTGATCGACAATGCAGTCAAGATTGGCGATAATTTCCTTCTCCGTCCGTCCAAGCGTCTTCTGATTAGACACCTGATACAGACAGCCCTGGCTCTTGGTTCCCTCCCCGTAGAGTCCCCGGATTGTCACGCCGTACTTCCCCATCTCCTCCGACAGCTTCTCCACTCTGCCGGTCATGGTCAGAGCGGGAAGGAACAGCATATAAGAAGCCCGAAGCCCGGTCCCTACGTTAGTCGGGCAGGCCGTCAGATAGCCAAACCGGTCGTCAAAGGAGAAGGAAAGCTGCTCGCTTAGAATATCATCAATGAAATTCGCCTCGGCAAATACCTTCTCCAGATCCATGCCCGCCGTAACGGATTGAATCCGGATGTGATCCTCCTCGTTAATCATGATGCTGACGGATTCATCCTCCGACAAAATCAGCCCTGTCTCCTGCTTCTTTCCCGCCAGAGTGGGACTGACCACATACCGCTCCACCATGGCCTGACGGTTCACCTCGCTCAAATGATTGACATTGCACAGAAAATACCTCTTTCCGTCCTTCTCCTTCACAAGCGGGGCAGCGTCCTGAACCTCCTTCACCAGCCTGACCGCGTCCTCGTCGCTCAGCCTGCTGCCGAACCGGTAGGAACGCAGATTTCTCGCCAGCCTCACGCGGCTTGATATCACAACATCGCCGTTCTCCGCCGTTTCTTCGTACCATTTACGCATTGGGCGCCCCCTCCTTCTTGACTCCTTCTTCCTCCTTCGCTTTTTTCGCACGGATCTCATCCCGCAGCCTTGCGGCCTCCTCGAACTCCTCCCGTTCGATAGCCTGCTGAAGCCGGATGGTCAGCTTATCAATCTCGCTTAACTCCGCAACGGGCTTCGATACCTCTTTCACCTTGACATAGCCCTTCGGCCTCTTCCCCGTATGAAGCTCGGAACCCTGAATATTCTTAAGGCTTTCGAGAATCGCGCTGCCGAAGCTCTGATAGCAGTCCGCGCAGCCTAGAAGCCCCGTCTTCAGGAACTCCTCATAGCTCATCCCGCAGTGCTCGCAGACCGGATTTGCGCTCTCCTCCTGCTTCTTCTCCTCACTGTTATAATATCCCTGAAGGATGCTTGAGAGGAGATTCCCCAGCGTGAATTCTCCCTTAACCGGCATCTTCATCTGAAATGATGTATGCTCCGCGGCGCATTCCTCACACAGATGCTGCTCCTTTTTCTCACCATTGACAATCTCCGTATAATATATCTTCGCCTCTCTCTTATGGCAGATATCACACAACATCGTCTGCGCCTCCTTCCCTGTTACAGCAGGAAAATTCACGAAAAATCTGATCCATCACCTCGTGAATCTCCTGACAGCTTATGTTCCTGCAGACCGCCTCCGCGAGAATCATCCGCATCTGAGCAGTCAAATCTTCAATTGCCTTCATTCGATCGGCATCCACCGCGACAACCGCGCCCTTCCTGCGATCCAGCTTCACATAACCTTCCTGCTTCAATATAGTGTATGCCTTATTCACAGTATGCATGTTAATTCCTATATTGTCGGCCAGCTCACGTACTGACGGAAGATTGTCTCCTTCTCTGATTTGTGAATGCGCAATTCCCAGTATGATTTGATTTCTCAGCTGAATATAGATTGCCTCCTCGCTGTTAAAATCAATTGTTACGATCAACCCTTCCACCTCCAAGCCGCAAAACTGCATTTATCTGTTATATACATTCTATCACAGATGCACAGAAATTCAAGCATTAAAATGTGGAAATTCTGTGAAACCATGCGGGAAAATCAAAACAGGGATGCCGCAGAATCCTTATGATTCTGATTCGGCATCCCCGCCTGCTCTATTCTCGTACTATGGTGATTGGATAAGTTCTGACATTGCCATTCTCGGCCGTTACCATCACATGCACCAGATTTGCTCCGTCAATCAGCTCCACGTACCCGTCTCCGGTCACTGCCGCCTTACTGCTTACCGTAACTGCCTCGATCCGGACTGCAGACACCTCCGCTCCGACCTCGATATAATATTCATGATCTGCCGACATCTCAAAGTCCGGAGTCATGGTTAAGGCATTCCCGTCCACATCCGTGACCGTCAGGCTCTGAAGCCAGTTGTTCGGGTTGCCCTCTGTACCGGGCATAGGTGAATTCTCTTCCGGCATGTTCAGATAGACCGGTATGGAGAAAACCAGCGGAAGACTCGACGCATCCGGATAAGCCAGAGCCGTCTTCTTGCTCTCAAGGCTCGGAGCCTCGATATTCGTCATGTACTGATGCTCGTAAGTCGAGTTGGGTGTCACGTTAAACTTCTGAAGGTATATGGTATTCTGCCCCCGGCTGATATAATTATTCCCGATGATGTAGGCCCCGCCTACAATCGCGCGGTAAGGATCCGTCCACGGAATCAGAGAGAGGAGATTCAGCTCCTGATCCGTGCTTCCGTTCATTGCATACTTCAGGCCGTTTGCCAGCGCACCGTTCACCGCCGTGCTCGCGTAAGCCCCAATGTTATAGAAATTATAATATCCTTCCATTCCCGCAAAGGTTCCGGTCGCGCTGCTGCTCAGCGTCGTCGTCCCGGTCACAATCTCCTGCTTCACCCGGGCAGCCAGGTGATACGGACTGACGCCGGAATATTCGGCAGCTGCGATGAAGGTCTCTCCATATGTTATGGTCTGTGTGATTCCGTTCTCATCCACATAAGAATAAGAGGACTCATACAGCGGCGTATATTTGAAGATATTCTCGACCCCGGTTACATTCTGGTATTCCGGCTCATAAGCCAGCACCTCGAACTGAAAGATTCCCGTATCATCCAGGAAATTCCTCGGATCCATATAGTAAGCAAGCGCCTCTCTGGAAGCCATAACCCAGGTCGAGCCGTCGTAAGCAATGAACTTATCCGTCTCCCAGTCATAGGCCTCCGGCTCCGTAGACTTCCAGGCAACCCCCTTATTGTTCGTAATCAGGCTCTTTCCTGCAGCCGATTCATAATCCAGCACGGTCTCCCAGTCCAGGTTGGTCTGATAAGCTTCGAACTGCCAGTTCGGATACTTCTCATGCAGCTCTTCCAGATAGGAGCGATAGCTCTCCGGAAATTCTGCCAAAGCCGCCTCGAAATCATAATCCGTATTCACGGAAGGGGTCGGTGTCGGAACCGCCGTCCCGCCGTTCTCTCCGGATTCAGAGGGAATCATGGAAGCATTTCCGAACACCAGGACAAACAGATCAATCACATATCCTTCGTAGGAATATCCATTATAATAGAAGCCGATATGATACCAGTTCACATAATCCGCATATACCTGTCCAAACAACGTAACACTCTGTCCGTAGGAGAGTGTAATCGGACTGCCGTTCCGATCCGATATGAACTCTCCCGCAAATCCGGCCTGATCCCGTACCGCAAGGCTGCTGGTATTCTGAATACTGCCTGACATCAGGGCCGGGGTCGGACTCGGGGTCGGAGTCGGACTCGGGCTCGGGGTCGGACTTGGTGTCGGGCTCGGGGTCGGACTTGGACTCGGAGTCGGACTTGGTGTCGGATCCGGCACCTCCCCCGGCTCCGTGGTCTCTTCCGGTTCTGTCGTCTCCTCCGGTTCGTTGGTCTCTTCCGGTTCCGTCGCTTCCTCCGGTTCGGTAGTCTCTTCCGGTTCTGTCGTCTCCTCCGCCTCTTCTCCTGTCAACAGCACATCCTCTGCCTTAAGATAACCGCTCATCTCGGTATCCCCTGTCCGGAACGAAACGGCAAACCACTTCACTCCTTCAACCGTAAGCTCCTCCGTAATGGTAACGCTCGCGCCCTGCTCCAGGGCGACAATGGTGTTCCCATTCTTCACATAGGCTCTGGTCTCTCCCGCGCCCTGTCTGGGTCTGGCGGACTCCGGAACGATACTGCCCTGTACCGGTTCCTCAAGATCCAGCTCCACATAATCACTTGACATATAACCTGTCGTCTCTGTTCCGTCCAGAACCGCATCGACCAGGTACCATCTGGTATCGTCCGCGTCCGTCAGTCCCCGGATCACCACCTCTGCTTCCCGGTTCAGCATTCCAAGACTTTCATAAGAAGTTCCCGCGCCGGTTCTTATGTTCACCCCTTCTCCTGTCACCAGGGCAGGGAGCTCTAATCCGTCTTCCTGCGGATCCGATATTCCTCCCTCAATCTCAAGGTAATCTCCGCAGATATACCCCTCCACATCCGTTCCGTAGAAGGTTGTCTCAATATAATACCATCCGTCCGTCTCAGACAGCAGTTCAACCGTCTCCCCGTTCCTCAGATACACATCGGATCCGTTCACCTGTACCTTATCATAAGAGGTAGAAGGCCCCTCTCTTACATACAAGCTCGTGGCTGTCACCGTCCCCTTCTGCACGGCCGCCGCCCTCTCAGGCACAGCGGCACCCAGAACGGAGAGGATCAGGCACAGCATTAACAACACTGCCCATCTCTGCTTCCATCGTTTCTCCATATCGCTCCACTCGTTCCTTTCGTTCATCCAATCGATCACCTAATACCTTATGCACTGTTATAACAGGCAGTTATGGCAGGAATGTGGCATATTTTACAAAATCGATACATGATTCCCGACTTCCTCACTCTCTTTGTTCAGATTTTTGTATATTTTTCGCAATCCCTGTCGAACTCCTTCCATTTCCTCCCTGGTGAATCCCTCCCAGATCCGCTCATCCACCCGGGCGAACAGTTCCCTGACCGCCTCCGCCTTCTTCCTCCCCTCCTCAGTGATCTCAATCAGCACCGAGCGCCTGCATCCGGGCTTCGCAAGCCTCCTAAGCCAGCCTGCCTCCGCCATCTTATCAAGCGTTCTGGAGATCGTTGTAACATCCAGCTCGCACCTGCGGGCCAGCTCGCTCTGGGTGATATGATCCTCTTCATACAGGAAGCTCAAAATCCTCGGCTGTCCCATGCCCAGCGTCAAGCCAAGCTCTGTAAAGTCCTGGCGCAGCAGTCGTTTTCTTGCCATTTCGATCCGAAACAGCAGATCTCTGATCTCTCCTTTGCTCTCCATTCCGCTCTCCTATTCTAGTTCATATTGACCGGTATACAGCTGATAATATCTTCCCTTCTGCGCAAGGAGCTCCTCATGGGTTCCGCGTTCAATAATCACGCCCTTCTCCAGAACCATGATCGCTTTGGAATTACGCACCGTTGAGAGCCTGTGGGCAATGACGAACACGGTCCTGTCCTCCATCAGCGCATCCATTCCCTTCTCAATCAGGCGCTCTGTCCTGGTATCAATCGAACTGGTCGCCTCATCCAGCACCAGCACAGGCGGCCTGGCTACCGCGGCCCGCGCGATCGCAAGGAGCTGGCGCTGTCCCTGAGACAGACTTGCGCCGTCTCCCGATATCATGGTCTGATACCCGTAAGGCATCCTTCGAATGAAGGAGTGCGCATTCACAAGCTTCGCGGCCTGAATCACCTCCTCATCCGAAGCGTTCAGCCTTCCATAGCGGATATTATCCGCAATCGTACCGGTGAACAAATGCGTATCCTGAATGACCATCGACATGGAGCTGCGCAGATCCGCCTTCTTAATATCCCTCACATCAATCCCGTCATAGGTAATCTGTCCGCCCTGAATCTCATAGAACCGATTCACCAGATTGACAATCGTTGTCTTACCCGCGCCCGTCGAGCCGACGAACGCAATTTTCTGTCCAGGCTTGGCATACAGACTGATATCATTTAAGATGATTTTCTCCGGAGTATAGCCAAACACCACATGATGGAAGCGGACATCCCCCTTCAGCGGCACCAGCTCTCCGTCCGGCTTCTTCCATGCAAAGCTTCCTGTGTAGTCCTCGCTTTCGGTCATCTCCCCATCCCTGCCGCTGACATGGCAGAGCGTCACCTGCCCTTCATCCGGCTCCGGCTCCTCTTCCATCATTTCAAAGATCCGCTCTGCACCCGAGAGAGCCGAGAGCAGGAAATTCACCTGATTCGTAAACTGGTTCATCGGCATCGCGGACTGCCTGACATACACCAGATAAGAAGCCAGACTTCCGATATCCATCAGCCCCGCCAGTGTGAACAGTCCTCCCACGCAGGCCGACACCGCATAATTAAAGTACGACAGGGCAACAATGATAGGAACCATCATTCCCGAATATGTCAATGCCTTCGTGGATGCCTCCCGCAGCGCCTCATTCCTCTTACAGAACTCCTCAAAATCCGGATCTTCGTGGTTGAACACCTTCTCCACCTTCTGTCCGACCACCATCTCCTCCACAAACCCGTTAATGCTTCCGAGGTGCTTCTGCTGCGCCATAAAATACTTCCTGCTTCTTTTCCCGTTGTACTGGATGAATAAGAACATCGCGGCCAGAAACGCAATCACAATCAAAGACAGACGAAGATTCAAAACCAGCAGCATGATAATCGTTCCCGACACCATGAAAAAGCTTTGAATCAGCATGGTGAAGCTGGAGTTGAGCGCCTCGGATATGGTATCTACGTCATTGGTGAACCGGCTCATCAGTTCCCCGTGCGTATGTGTATCAAAATACTTCAGCGGCAGCTTCTGCGTATGTTCAAACAGATCCTGCCTGATCTCCCCGACAACCTTCTGAGACGTCCGGACCATCAGCTGATTGTAACCATAGGTCGCAAGCGCGCCCGCTCCATACATCACGCCCATCAAGACAATCATACGGATCAGTCCGGCAATGTCCCCCGGCACAATATAATCATTGATCACGGGCTTGAGCAGGTAGGTTCCCATAATATTGGCAAAGCTGCTGAGCACGACCAGAACCACGACAAACATCATGGAAATTTTGTGGATCCCAATATAGTGAAGCAGCTTCTGCAGCGTCCTTCTTGTATTCTTCGGCCTCTTATATCCCATTGCCTTCGCCATTACAACCCCGCTCCTTCCATTTGAGAATGATATAACTCCTGATAGATATGATTCGAGCGGAGCAGCTCATCATGCGTCCCGACTGCCTGAATCCTTCCGTCCTCCAGAATCACAATCTGATCAGAATGAATGACGGATGTGATTCTCTGCGCAATCCAAATTTTAGTTGTATCCGGAAGTGCGGCTGCCATCCTCTCCCGAATCCTTGCCTCGGTTGCGGTATCCACGGCGCTGGTGGAATCGTCAAAAATCAGGATTTTCGGATTCTTAAGCACTGCCCTGGCAATACACAATCTCTGCTTCTGACCTCCGGATACATTCACTCCGCCCTGGCCAAGCTCCGTATCATAGCCATCCGCGAGTCTTCCGATAAACTCATCCACACAGGCAATCCGGCACGCCTCCTCGATTTCCTCGTCCGTGGCATCCTCCTTGCCCCATCTTAAATTGTCCTTCACGGTTCCGGAGAACAGCGTATTCATCTGAAGCACCACCGCGACACTGTCTCTTAGGTGCTTAAGCGGATACTTCTTTACCGGCCTGTGATCCACATACACCGTTCCTTCCGTGGCATCATACAGCCTTGGAATCAGCTGAATCAAAGACGTCTTGGCCGCTCCGGTCTCACCGATAATTCCGATGGTCTGTCCGCTCTTAATATTCAGACAGATATCCGACAGAACATACTCGGACGCATCCTTTTTGTATTTGAAATACACATGATCAAAGCAAATATCCCCATGCTCGACACACAGATCCTCCGCTTCCTCCTCCGTAATATCAATCTCCTCATCCAGAACCTCGATAATCCGCCTCCCGGAGGTCAGCGAACGGGTCAGCATCATGAACACATTCGACATCATCATCAGAGAATTCAACACCTGGAGAACATAGCTTAAGAAACCGGTCAGCTCGCCGACCTTCATCCCGTTGGCAAGCACCAGATTCCCTCCGAACCAAAGAATGCACAGAATCGTAGCATACATCACAATCTGCATGGCAGGCATATTCAGCACCGCGATGCCGAAAGCCCGCTCCGATACCGTGCGCAGCTGCGTATTCACCTCGGTGAATTTCTCCGTCTCATAATCCTCTCTGACATATGCCTTTACAACACGAATAGCCGTTAAGTTCTCCTGAATGATCCGGTTCACCAAATCAACGGACTTCTGCATTCTCGCGTACATCGGCCTGACGTGCCGGATAATCTGGTACAGCAAAAATCCAAGCAGCGGCGCGGCAATGAAGAAGACAACCGCCAGTTCGGCGTTAATGGCAAAAGACACTACCAGTGCCGTAAGCATCATCACCGGCGATCGAAACGCGGGCCTCATACCGGTTGCCACGGAGGTCTGAATCGTGGTAACATCCCCTGTCAGTCTGGTAATCAAAGACGCTGAACTGAAATGATCCGTGTTGGCAAAGGAAAAGGACTGGAACTTCCGATACTCCGCCTTCCTCAGCTCCGC
>CALWGS010000023.1 GCA_944380155.1 uncultured Lachnospiraceae bacterium | reverse complement strand
ACGCTTATCCAGATTTCTCGGCATCCAGTCCGCGCTTCCCATATACAGCTCCGGAGCGCCGTTGCACTCGAAATCGAAGATACGGCTGTGCTCCAGGAAAGTTCCGACGATGGAGCGGACGGAGATGTTCTCGCTGACGCCCGGGATTCCTACCTTCAGACAGCAGATACCGCGGACAATCAAATCAATCTTCACGCCGGCACAGGAAGCCTCGTACAGGGATTCAATGATTTCCTTGTCGCACAGTGAGTTCATCTTGGCGATGATGCGGGCGGGTTTGCCCTCGCGTGCGTGTCTGGTCTCTCTTTGAATCAGCTCCTGGAATTTATCGCGCAGCCAGTAAGGGGCAACGGCGAGCTTGTTCCATTTCTCGGGCTCCGAGTATCCTGATATCATATTGAACAGGGCGGTTGCATCGGCTCCGATCAGCGGAGAGCAGGTAAACAGTCCGAGGTCGGAGTAGATTTTGGCGGTCGCGTCATTGTAATTGCCGGTTCCAAGATGCACATACCGGCAGATGCCGTCATCCTCCCTGCGCACGACAAGCGTAATCTTGGAGTGGGTCTTAAGGCCCACCAGACCATAGATGACATGGCATCCGGCTTTCTCAAGCATCTTCGCCCAGATGATATTGTTCTCCTCGTCGAAACGGGCCTTCAGCTCCACAAGAACCGTGACCTGTTTGCCGTTCTCGGCTGCTTCCGCGAGGGCGCGGATAATCGGGGAGTTGCCGCTGACGCGGTAGAGGGTCTGCTTAATGGCCAGAACGTCCGGATCTGAGGCGGCCTGCCGGACGAAGCTGACAACCGGATCGAAGCTCTGGTATGGATGATGGAGTAAGATATCCCCCCGCTTAATCTGCGTGAAAATATCCTCTCCTGTCTGGGTCTCGGGTACGGGCTGGGGTTCATACTTTTCATCATGCAGCTCCTCGAACCCGTCAAGTCCATACAGGCTCATCAGAAAGCGCAGATCGAGGGGGCCGTTAATCTTATAGACGTCCTCATCCTTTATGTTCAACTCTTTCTTCAGACGTTTGAGAAGCTCCTTATCCATCGCGTCTCCGATTTCCAGGCGGATCACCTCACCCCACTGGCGTTTCTTAAGCTGCTTCTGGATCTCCTTGAGCAGATCCGCAGCATCATCCTCATCAATCGTTAAATCGGCGTTGCGCATAATACGGTAGGGCGCGGCGCAGCGGACGGTGTAGTTCAGGAAGAGCTTGCCGATATTGCGCTCGATGATTTCTTCCAGCAGAATGACGGTTTTTCCCTCTTCGGAAGGAAGCGTGACAAGGCGGGGAATCACGGAGGGAACCTGAATGGTCGCGAACTCCGGATCACCGCCGTCCGGCGGGGTAAGCAGGGTTGCAATATTCAGGGTCTTGTTCAAAATAAGCGGAAACGGCCTGGATGCGTCAACCGCCATCGGAGTGAGGGCGGGGTAGATGACATCATCAAAGTATCGATCCGCGAATTCCTGCTGCGCGGGATTCATCTCCTCATGACTTAACAGCAGGATCAGTCCGTTCGCTTTCAGGGCGGGCAGCAGGGAACGGTTCAGGATGGTATACTGCGCCTGATTCATGCGGTGCACCTCGGCGCTGATCTGTTCTAACTGCTGGGTTGCGGTCAGTCCGGCGATATCCGGTTTCTTATATTTGGCGTGAACCATATCCTTCAAAGAAGCGACACGGATCATGAAAAATTCATCCAGATTGGAGGCTGTAATGCTTAAGAACTTCAGGCGCTCCATTAACAGGTTCGTCTTATCTCGTGCTTCGTTCAGTACGCGTCCGTTGAACTTCAGCCAGCTTAATTCCCGGTTCTCGTAATAAGCCGGGTTATCGAATTGATTTGTGCTCATATCTTTCCTCATTTCTGCGCTGCTTTCCTTGCGTATCAGGCCTGCGGCCGCAGCGCGGGCGCAGGCCCGGGAGACAGATACCGATCCGCGGGACAGGGCGGCGCCTGTCCGCTTCCTTCCATCCATGCTCCGGCGTGGAACTTAGAGGAGCTTCTTCTGCTTCAGAACCGGTCTGACACTGTATACTTCTTCGAAGAATGCGGTCTTTGTGGCGAACGAGGTCATCTCTAAGGTCATGTCCTCTGTGCTTTCTACGGTGACGACCAGATCGGAATCCCGCAGGGATGCCTTGATGGACTTGAACTTCTGCCTGTGGCTGCGGTCCAGAGCATTTGCAAGGCGCAGGATGGCGGTCAGCTTGGCAGTCAGAAGGTAATCCTTCTTGCTATAGAACTTTCGGGTGGACATATCCTCGAAACTCTCCCAATCGGCAGTGTTATACTTGACCGTGTTGGCGATGATCTCGCGTTCCTTGTGCGACAGACCAATGATTTCCGTTGCCATAATGATGTGGTAGGAGCATTCGGCGTTCCGGGACATGCTGATGTACTTGCCGCAGTCGTGGAGAATGACGGCAATCTGCAGCAGCAGGCGTTCTCTTGAGCCGAGGCCGTGAACCTTCTTCATTCCGTCGAAGATGGCAAGCGCGGCCTTCTCAAGCGCGGCGGTGTGGCTCTTGGAATTCATGTAGCGCTTGGCCGTGCTTTTGGCGGCGGCGAGAATGTCATTCTCGAAATTATGCGCCAGCGTTACCAGCTTCTTATCCTCTGCGTACTCGTAGGCAAGTCCGTCTGCCAGATGGATGCCCGGGGTGAACAGATTCTGAGCGTCCGTGTCCTCAATGAAGCGCTTATAGACGATCAGTGAAGGAAGCGTAATGGCGGCAATCTCCGGGGCGATATCGAGATTATCAGCCAGATCGGCGGGCGAGAGGCTGCGGATCTGGTCGTAGAAGCTGAGGAAGGCATCCTTGGTGATGCTTCCGGCTGTTCCCTTCAGCTTAATCATATAAGAGACCGGATCTCCCACCGCGATGATGTTCTCGATCTTGCGATCTTTAATGTACATCTGCTTGAAATCTCTTAACTCGTTCTCGATCATCTCCTCGATAATGCCCTCGATATTCGGCGTCCGGTTCTCAATTGCGGATAACCGTTCCTGCATACGGAAGGCACCGAGCAGGATGCTCTGGGTGGTGATCAGCTTATCCTTATCGAAGAGGGAGAGCTGAATATTGCCTTCTCCGACATCAACGATTGCGGTGCCCTTCTGGATGATCTTCTGGAATTCATTCTCCTTGAGGGCGATGGACTTATACTCGTAATACCGTTGTTCGGAATTGCTTAGAATCTCAACGGACAGACCGGTGCGTACCCGGATCTGTTCGAGAACAATCAGAGCATTCTTCGCTTCTCTGAGCGCGGCGGTTGCGCAGATTCGGCAGCTGTCTGCCTTGTATTCCTTCATGATGCGGACAAAATCATTCAACACCGTGCAGATTTCGTCAATAAATTCATACCGAATCCTTCCCGTCCGAAACACGTCGCGTCCGAGTTCCATGCGTGCCCTGATATGATCGATCTCCTGAATGCCGGCCTTGGAAGACATGGAGAACAGCTTCATTTCTATGGCATAGGAGCCGATGTGGACGGCAGCAAATATCTTTCCCTGCATATATGATGGATACCTCCTTAATGGTAGAATAGGCGCTTTGGCCTATTATATCATATCTTAACTACAATATGTGAAGCCCAGGTAAAAAAAATGTAAAATCATTTCTTCGGAAGGTTCCGGGAAGAAACGTCAATGCATAAAAATCCGGCAGGATCGCTTTGTATTCTGAACGATCCTGCCGGATTCATGGGGGATTAGGAAATTAATTCACTGACCGTATCCGCAATGTAGTTCTCCAGGACAGATTCCGTCATCTCCAGGTGTTCGGCCTGCATCCGCAGGACATCATCATAGAGGGCATAGAAGCTTTCTTCGACTGCCTGAAGGTGTTCTGCGGTCGGATCGGCCTGGTAGATGATGAGAAGCTTTGCCAGAGCCTTTGATTCCTCCTCCATCCGAGGAGTCCAGTCTCCGTAGGTATTGCAGCCGAAGGTGATGATGCGGTCGATCCGTCCGTACAGATTAAGCTGCTGTGTCAGCTCTTCATACTGTTCGGCAAGAAAATCCGGATTCAACATTTGTTCCAGCAGATCCTCCGCTCCGGCCCTGCCGTTCTCTTCGGCCTGTGCGCAGCCTTCTTCTCGAACTTCACAGGCGGTCCGGAAGGCTTCGGTCACTTCTGCTTCCAAAGCATTCAGATTCTCCGGAGTCGGATCTTCGAGATAGATCTCCTGTGCCGAGGCAATCTCGGCATTGAAGCTGCGCTCCCGTACGCGGGCCTCCGGATTGACCGGAAGGAACTCGGCGCCGGCGCTGATATAGCTGCACATTATTTCAGCGAGGATATCCTCTAAGTCCGGCTGTTCTCCGGAGATGAGCTGAGGCTGAAAGCTGTCGCTGATGAAGCGCTCGAACATCGCTGCGATGCGCTCCTCTTTCAGATCCTGCGTCTCCTGGGCATGAGCCTCCTGTTCTGTTAAGAAGGCGTCGTAATAGGCGTTCAAAGCCTGGCGGACCAGCTCCCGGTTCTGTATGGTCGGGTTCTCGAAGTAGGCTTCTACAGCTTCGGATGCCGCTTCCCGCTCTCCGCCCTTGTCATCCTCCATCTCCAGTGACACGAAGGGCGGCTGTTCGCCGTTCATCACCGTGTGCATCCAGGCGTTGATCCGGTCCTCTCTGGCTTCGGTGTGAATGCCAAGGTTCTCCCATTTGGTCGCGATGACCTGATCATACGCATCGTTGAGCGCATCATACAGCACCTGCGCGGTTTCTTCACAGGGATTGCGTTTGTACGCGGTAATCGCCTCTTTGGTGGCGTCCGAGAGAGGGGGATGCTCGCTCTCCAAGGTAATTGACTCCTCGATCGTTGATACAAGCTCTGCCTGAGCCGGATCCGCCTGAGAGACCATCTCCTGTTCTTCCGAGGCGGCTTCGGAGGACGCAGTTAATCCTTGCGCCTGGGCCGTGCCGCAGGCGGTACACAGCAGCAGGGCGGATGCAAACAGGGTTGACAGAATCTGCAGTTTCATTGTCATTCTCCTTCCTATTCTTTCTTATCCTGTTCTTTTGATTTTGTTCTTTCTGCTATTGAAACAGGCGGCGGATTCCTCCGTCCCTGCTCTTATCCTACTCGGGGGTGCGGGGGAATATCAAGGGAAAAACTGCGGCAAAATCGCGGCAAATCTCTTCTGAAAGCTTGTCAAACCAGGCAGGGAATGGTATGATAGTGCCAAAGCGGTGAACTTGGAGGTGATCATATGCCGCAGATGATTTATGTGGCCGATGATGAGAAGAATATCCGGGAGCTCATCGCAGCGTTTCTGACTCAGGAGGGATACGTGGTCAGAACTTTTTCCGGCGGGGACGAGCTGCCGGCCGCCTGTGAAAAAGGGCTGCCCGATCTGGTGGCTCTGGATATCATGATGCCTGGAACCGACGGTCTGAGTGTCTGTTCTGCTTTGCGCAAAGCGAATTCTATGCTTCCCATTATTATTGTTTCTGCCAAAGACAGTCCCTATGATCGGGTTATCGGCCTGACTCTGGGGAGTGATGATTATTTAATTAAGCCATTCCTTCCGCTTGAGCTGGTAGCGCGGGTGCGGGCCCTGCTGAGACGTGCCGGGAATCAGACGCAGAGTATTGCGGCTGGACAGCTTCTGGAGTACGGCCCGCTGAAACTGTCGCCGGAATGCCGTACCGCTGAAATTCTTGGGCAGCCATTTGCCTTGACGCCTACGGAGTTCGATTTTCTTGCCTATCTGATCCGAAATCGGGATCGGGCGGTCAGCAGAGAGGAGCTGCTTGAGGCTCTCTGGCAGGTGAACTGGCAGGCAGATACCCGTGCGGCGGACGATGTGGTAAAACGCCTGCGCCGCAAGCTGAGAGAAAGGGGCGGACAGGTGCGGATTGAAACGGTCTGGGGATATGGATTTCGGCTGGAACTGGGAGGAGATCCGTCATGAAACAGCAGGGGCTGCTGGTTCGGGTGCTGGTGCCGGTCCTGATTGCATTGATTTTGCTGCCGCCTCTTTCCTGTCTGATCTTCCAAAGAGCGGCGCAGAGGTCGGCTTACGGGCAGGCTGCCGATGATTTGGAAGTTCTTAGAGAAATGGTTGTGCCGCTGATGGGGAGTCATTTCAGCGGCAATCAGGATATCAGTCAGGAGATCCTGTCAGAGCAGGTCAGCTCCTTCCTTCGTCAGGCCGGCTCTGCAGCTCACCGGATGGGCGGGCAGGCGAGCCTGATGATTCTGGGAACGGAATATCAGATGATTTATCCAAGGGATGAGATAGAGAGGGAGAATGCCCTGCCTCTGGCACAGGAGCTTGGGGATGAACTTGGCGCAGGACGGCTTGCTGCCGCAGTCGAAGCGGTGGAGTGGAGTTCCTCTGACGGGGAAGAGTATTTGGTTAATATTTATGAGATTCCGACGCCCTCGGTGCGGCTTCGTTACCTGATTGTCTATTGCTCTGTATCGTCCATCAGTGCTTGGGTGACTCAGGCAAGCCTGCTGGTGTTACTGATCTCGGCGGCGTTCGTAGTCCTGACTATCGGGGTGTTATGGGTGACGGTGCGAAGTGTCAGTCGTCCGCTGAACCGGCTGTGCCGGGAGGCACAGAAAATCGGAGACGGTGATTTTTCGAAGATTCAGCCTCCTTTCTCTCTAAGGGAGTTAGAGCAGCTGCGCCTGGCGATGAATGAGATGTCCGAACGGCTTCAGCGAAGCAATCAGGTTCAGAAGGACTTCTTTCAGAACGTTTCTCATGAGCTGCGCAATCCCCTGATGTCCATCAGCGGTTATGCGCAGGGAATTGAGCAGGGAGTATTCCCTGCGCCGAAGGAGGCAGCACATACCATTCTGGAGGAGAGTGTCCGGCTGACCGAGCTGGTCAACAGTCTGCTCACGCTGTCGCGGATGGAGAGCGGACAGAATCGTCCGGAGTTTGGACCGGTTCAGATTGCGGATGTGATAGGGGACAGCCTGGACCGTTTTCACGGCCTGGCGCTGCAGCGCGGGATCTCGCTGACAGTCGGAGACTTCGACAGGAGAATGACGGTGCACGGGGATGAGGAGCTGCTGGGGAATGTTGTGGATAATCTGCTGAGTAATGCCATCCGGTATGCGGATTCCGAGGTTCGGGTTGATGCGGAGAGACTGGAAGGAACAGTCCGGATCTCGGTACTGGATGACGGAGCCGGGATTGCGAAGAAGGATCTGCCTCATCTGTTTGAGCGGTGCTATAAGGGCGAAGGAGGGAACTTGGGAGCCATAGCCGGAATGCGCTGTTGTGTAGATAACCAAGCGTTTGTGAAGTTCCGGTGAAATGCGGACATTAAAGCTGCCTTTGTATGCAACTTCGGGGGATCGTCCCTCGGTTTTACACATATCTTGCCGACATTGATTCTCTTAGCCGTTCCAAAAACAGTTCAGCCGCAGAGGAAAATACCTGATATTTTTTCCAGATGATATTTAAGCCTGAATCCAGCCGTGGTTCCAGCGGACGGAAGCAAAGATTGCTGTTTTCGGATGTATTGGCGATCTTATCAATGGTGATTGCATAACCGATACCTGCCTCTACCATGATAGCCGCATTGTAGACAAGATTGAAAGTTGTCACAATATCCAGCTTGTCAAAATCATTTCCGAACCACCGGGCAAACTCGTTTTCTGGCTGTTCTTTCAATATAGCTTGCCGGGAGCAGATCAGCGGAACTGAAAGCAAATCCTCTTTAAGAATAACATCTTTTTTTGCTAAAGGGCAGTCCTTTCTCATAAGAACTCCCCATATGTCTTTTGCGGGAATATTCAGATAGTCGTATTTGGAAATGTCAGCAGGTTGAATAAGAATGCCAAAGTCCAAGAGACCTTTATCCAGGCGTTCGGTTACATCCTGTGCATTTCCGCTGTAAAGATGATAATGGATATCGGGATAGTCTTCCCGCAGGTCGTGAGCAATTTCCGCTATCAGCCGAATGGCTTCTGTTTCACCCCCTCCGATATAAATATCGCCCCCGATCACATTTTCCATGGAATTAAATTCCGCTTCTGTTTTGTCAACCATAGAAATGATTTCTTCGGCGCGTTTCCGCAAAAACATTCCCTCTGCGGTTAAAGTCATATTGTGGCTGCCGCGGGTGAATAGCTTTTGTCCAAGTTCTTCTTCCAAGTCTCGAATTTGCCGGGAAAGCGTCGGCTGCGTTACATGCAGAAAATTGGCCGCATTTGTAATGCTGCCTTCTCTGGCAATCGCCAAAAAATATCGAAGTACTCTGATTTCCATGATGTTTTTACCTCCTGCAATGATTATAGCACCTTGTGATATGCCTGTAAAGCAAATGACAGCTTTCAATTTAGGTATTTGCTATTTCAAGCTTCCGGCATTATAATATGAACTGTAAAGGAGTGTGTGTCATCCCCGGATCCAGCAACCCGGAACATATCAGAGAAAATATTTCCATTTTTGACTTTGTGCTAACAGATGAGGAGATGGAATCCATCGCCACATTGAATAAGAATGAGAAACACGATTGGTATTAAGAAGCTGGCATGCAGTGAGAGCCGGACAACGCCTGCGGTATGCTAAGAGAAAATATCGCCGCTTCTGAAACTGCCTTGAACTGTCGGCAATCGGAAAAGCGTAAGGGACAGTTTCGACTTTGAATTTCAAAGCCGGTTACATGAATGTGAAACTACCACCGTAAGGGATAAGTTTATCCTCTTGCGGGAAGTCGGTACGCATTTGTGTGCCGGCTTTTTTTGTTGCCCGAAAGCCGGTTAAAACTGAATGACCGGCTGGATGGGATATGATTTTGCCAAGACCTCTTGTGTAAATAGAGAGAGCGAAACAACGCTGCGGTGAGACTCCGGGGCAGGGATAGAAAAACGACATTCAGGCAGACCGGCGAAACACCCACAGGTTGCCGACAGTCAAAAGGCATTACAGGAAGCGAAGCAGAAGGTTACAGATTTAAGGCGGCTGCTCCTTTTTTCTAAAACAGGGGTGAATATTGCTTTTCGCGTTGATTCGGCCTCTATTTTGTGCTACAATTTTATCGAATATTGAGTCAGCTTTATAGGATAGGAGCATGGTAATGTCAGGGATTAGAAGATATGGTTCATTTCTGCTTATGCTGATTTTGACGGCGGTATTGTGCATACCTGCGGTTCGGGTCAGCGCGGAGTCTGATATGGTGATCGATCGCGCAGAGAAGATCCTGTATCTGGGAGACAGCGAGATCTCGGGCACGGAGGCGGCCTATGATTTTTATATCAGGAACAAGCCTTCGAATTATGGGGAATTGTATCAGTTCAGGTGGACTTCGGTCCGGAACCGGGTTGCGACGGTTGACAGCAAAGGACTGACAACCGCAGTCAGTACGGGAACGACAATCATTACCTGTACGATCACTGACCGAGTGACCGGCGAGGTTGTTTCCGTCTCTTCTGCAGAGGTCACAGTCAAGCAGAACGCAGGCGCGGTTGAGATTACGAATTACCCGGAGGACAGAACCGTGTATGCGGGAGATGTGATTGATTTTAATCGCAATATGACTCCCAAGACGGGGAGCGGTAAGGCTACGGATAAGACAAGATGGGTTCTGACGGATAACACGGCCGGAGCGGAGGTTGATCTGTCCAATGGAGAGGTTGTTGCAGCACATGCGGGAAGCTACACGATAACGGCTTATACCTATCAGTCTTCCTCGTACCCGATTGAGCCTGGAGAAGACGGAGGGTACACGAATTACACGGCGGTATCAGAGCCGGTTACGATTACGGTACTGGAGAAAGAAGCGGCTCCGACTCCTGTGCCGACGGACAATCCCACGCCGACGCCGGTGCCTGTAACTCCTACGCAGGCTCCGACTCCCACACCGGTGCCCGTAACCCCTACACAGGCTCCGACTCCCATTCCGACAACAACGCAGGCTCCATCTCCGGCGCCGACGCAGGCCCCGTCTGGAACGTTAGAGAGATATGTTCTGGGTGCCGGCACAACCAATGATACCAATCGATATCTGTCAAGAGCCTGGACGGGAATCTCCG
The DNA here is from genome assembly GCA_944380155.1 of uncultured Lachnospiraceae bacterium. GTDB lineage: Bacteria > Bacillota > Clostridia > Lachnospirales > Lachnospiraceae > Caccomorpha. The sequence goes on along the minus strand of CALWGS010000023.1, from coordinate 2,993 downwards.
GAGTCAGCCAGTTCATATCGCTTGACGGCAGCTATTGCGTGGCGGACGACAAAGGGGATGTTATTACGGTGTATAAGACAGACGGCACGAAGATTCTCGCTTCCGTCAATATAACAAAGGAGATGCCTCTCTATGGAAGCTGTGCGGAGGGGCCGGACGGCAATCTGTATGTGGTTCTGGGAGAGACGGATATGGAAGGAAGCGGGACTGCGGAGGTTATGTTTGTCGGCAAGTATGATTGGAACGGAAGGCTGCTTGACTTTGTCACCTATATGGGAAATGAAACATCCGATGCCTTCCCGTGGCTGGACGATAATGACTTCGCGACACAGATCCCGTTCGATGCGGCAAATTGTAATATTGCGTTTGGCAACGGAGTGATGGCTGTCTATTATGGACGTGAGATGTACAGCGGACATCAGGGAAGTCATGCGTTGATGATTCATTACGGGGATATGAGCAAGGCTTCTGAATATGAGATTCCTTATGCCAGCCATTCCTTTGACCAGAAGGTGATCTCTACGGCGGATGGAGCGTTTCTGTTCGCGGATCTGGGAGATGCGTTCAGCAGGGGAATCTGTATTACGAAAGCGGTACCGGGCGAAGACAAGGCTGAGGCTGTCCCGTTCCATTTCTCGCAGTCCTCTACGCATCATTATAATTATATTTTCGCTGAACTGGGAGGAATCGCGGATGTGGGAATTGGATATCTGATTGCCGGAAGCTCGGAAGAGACACTTGCAACACAGCTTCCCACGCAGGAGGCCTATATCCGTTTAAATGAAACCACCTATTCTTACACTTACTATAATGGCGCAAGAAATCTATATGTGCAGGTTCTGAAGACAGATTTTGAAAACTGGACGGGTGCTGAGATGTTCGCGCTGGACGGCGAGACCAGAGTCTGCGACAGTACCGGCGGAAGCTCAACGTATCTTACCGGTGATGAGGTAGATTACGGAGTCCGTTGGCTGACTGATTATGAGCTTCCTTATACGGTAGTAAATCCTCAGCTGGTGGAAACAGAAGACGGGTTCCTGTATTTCTACGAGCTGCATGAGTATGGACAGCTCGGATCCTGGGTGGGATATGAAGGATTCGAATATGATTCCACCTGGGTGATTCCGCTTGACGGCACCGGATCCCCGCTCTCCGAACCGGTATTGGTCGGCAGCTGCAGACTGAACTGCTCCGGCGATCCCGTTATCAGCGACGGAGCTGTGTACTGGACGGTGAATGAAGGGAGTCAGCTGGTAATATACCGGTACATATATTGATGGAGCAGGCTGGAATTTTGCTGTCTGTATTGATAGAGAATTCATCCTGTATTATCATGCATTATATGTCAAATTTGTGAATGGGAAAGGGGGAGTCGGGAAGGAGATATGGTGATGCCGGAATTCTGGAATCACGGCACAAGAATTTCCAGAAAACAGAATTTGGTTCAGAAAGGAGCATAAGCAATGTCAGGAATTAGAAGATATGGTTCATTCCTGCTTGCGCTGATTCTGACAGTGGCATTGTGTATGCCTGCTGTTCAGGTCAGCGCGGAATCAGATATGGTGATCAATCGCGCAGAGAAGATCCTGCATCTGGGAGACAGCGAAATCTCCGGCACGGAGGCGGTTTATGATTTTTATATCCGGAATAAGCCTTCGAACTACAGAGAATTGTATCGCTTCAAATGGACTTCGGTCCGGAACCGGGTTGCGACCGTTGACAGCAAGGGATTGACAACGGCTGTCAGTACAGGAACGACAACAATCACCTGTACGATCACGGACCGGGAAACCGGAGAGGTTGTTTCTGTTTCGTCTGCAGAGGTTACGGTGAAACAGAGTGCGAGCGCGGTTGAGATTACGAATTATCCGGAGGATAGAACCGTATACGCAGGAGAGACGATTAATTTTAACCGCAGCATGACCCCTAAGACGGGGATTGGTAAGGCTACGGATAAGACGAGATGGGTGTTGACGGATAATACAGCCGGAGCAGAGGTTGATCTGTCCAATGGAAAGGTTGTAGCGGCTCATGCGGGGAGCTACACCATAACGGCTTATACATACCAGTCTTCCCTGTATCCGATTGAGATTGGAGAAGACGGAGAATATACGAATTACACGTCAGTATCAGAACCGGTTACGATTACGGTACTGGAGAAAGAGCCGACCCCGACTCCTACTCCAACTTACAGTCCCACTCCGACTCCGGTGCCCGTAATTCCGACCCAGGCTCCGGTGCCAACGCCGGTGCCGACCGCAACGCCGATACCGGTGCCGACCGCAACGCCAACGCCGGTGCCGACTGCAACGCCGACGCCGGTGCCGACTGCGACCCCGACACCAGTGCCGACTGCAACGCCGACGCCGGTGCCGACTGCAACGCCGACGCCGGTACCGACTGCAACCCCGACACCGGTACCGACTGCGACACCGACGCCGGTACCGACCGCAACGCCGACGCCGGTACCGACTGCAACCCCAACCCCGGTACCGACTGCAACACCAACCCCGGTACCGACTGCGACGCCGACCCCGGTGCCGACCGCGACGCCAACGCCGGTGCCGACCGCAACGCCGACACCAGTGCCGACTGCAACGCCGACACCGGTGCCGACTGCGACCCCGACCCCAGGACCGACTGCGACGCCGACGCCAGTGCCGACTGCAACGCCGACGCCGGGTGTTTCAGAAGATGAAGCATCGTTTGCTGCGAGGGTAGTGGAATTGGTGAATGAGGAGCGCAGAGCGGCAGGCCTTTCGGAATTAACTGTAAATACTACGGTACAAGCTGCCGCGAATGTGCGTGCGGAAGAACTGGAAGAGCTTTTTGATCATACGCGGCCGGATGGAAGCAGTTGCTTTACTGCACTGCATGAGGCAGGAGTTTCATACAGTGCAGCTGCAGAGAATATAGCATATGGCTATACCAGTCCGGAGGCGGTTATGGAAGGCTGGATGAATTCAGAGGGACATCGTGCCAATATACTGACT
>CALWGS010000022.1 GCA_944380155.1 uncultured Lachnospiraceae bacterium | reverse complement strand
AATTCTTCTTGGACATAAGGATGCCGAAATTGTATGGTACGGCTCCAGAAGCTATATTGATAAAAAGTACGCAAGCGTTTACCGCAATCTGTTCGAGCTGGTGGACGCGTCCTGTCTGGACGATAATATGGAAGAGCTGAGCAGACGGGCGGATGTGATCTTCACCGCTACTCCCCAGGGGTTCTTAGCGTCAGCTCTGGCATCCGGCGCCGGCGAAGAGATTCTTGGCAGGACGAAGATCATCGATTTAAGCGCGGATTACCGGATTAAGGATGTTGCCGTATATGAGAAATGGTACGGAATTGAGCATAAGAGTCCCGGGCTGATTGAGGAAGCGGTCTACGGGCTGTGCGAAGTGAACCGGGAGAGGATTAAAAAGGCAAGATTGATTGCGAATCCGGGCTGTTATCCGACCTGCTCGGTGCTGTCGATTTATCCGCTGGCCAAGGAGGGGTATCTTGACCTGTCTACGCTGATTATCGACGCCAAGTCCGGAACCTCCGGAGCGGGAAGGGGTGCGAAGGTGGATAATCTCTTCTGTGAGGTGAACGAGAATATCAAGGCATATGGCGTAACGACCCACAGACACACGCCGGAGATAGAGGAGCAGCTTTCGATTGCGGCGGGAAGGCCGGTTACCTTAAGTTTCACGCCCCATCTGGTTCCGATGAACCGGGGAATTCTGGTGACCGCATACGCATCGCTTGCCCGAAAGGCGGACTATGAGGAACTGAAGGCCGTGTATGATCGGTACTATGTCGGAGAGAAGTTTGTGAGGGTGCTTGAGAAGAATATCTGCCCGGAGACGCGGTTCGTGGAGGGCAGTAATTACGTGGATGTGAACTTCCGGATTGATGAGAGAACGAACCGGGTCGTTATGATGGGCGCAATGGACAATCTGGTGAAGGGAGCGGCAGGCCAGGCGGTGCAGAATATGAACCTGATATTCGGACTGCCCGAATCCGAGGGCCTTGAACTGGTTCCCATGGTTCCATAGGTGGAACCTGGTTCCGTAAGGAGTATTGTTTCATAAGTGAAATGATATATCCTGTTATAGGTTGCTGATACAGACAAAGGAGAATTCATATGAATATCATAGAGAACGGCGGCGTTACAGCCGCGAAGGGTTATTTGGCGGCGGGAGCCTGCGCGGGAATCAAGAAGAAAAAGGAGAGGCCGGACATGGCGCTGGTATTCAGCAGTGTTCCCTGCGTGATGGCAGGAACCTTTACCACCAATGTTGTGAAGGCTGCCCCGGTGCGCAGGGATATGGAGCTGCTTGCGAGGGGGAACAATGTCCGCGCCGTGATCTTAAACAGCGGCGTCGCGAATGCGTGTACGGGCCTTCCCGGAGAAGAGGATAATAAAGAGATGGCGGCAGAATGCGCGAAGGCGCTGGGAGGAGGCGTGTCGGCGGATGAAGTTCTGACCGCCTCCACAGGCGTGATTGGCGCAAGGCTTCCGATGGATGCCATCGGACGGGGCGCGGCGCTGCTTGCCGGGGCGCTTGCCGGGACTGCCCAGGCAGGACATGAGGCGGCATGTGCCATTATGACGACAGACACGCAGCCGAAGGAATGCGCAGTCTCAATTCCGGTCGGAGAAGCGAAGGTTACGATTGGCGGAATGGCGAAGGGCTCGGGCATGATCCATCCGAATATGGCAACCATGTTGTCCGTTATCACGACGGATGCGGCGATTGACAGAGCGCTGCTTCAGGAGGCGGTCTCCGGGTGTGTGAAGGATTCCTTCAATATGATTTCAGTAGACAGGGATACCTCGACGAATGATTCCTGCATCGTCCTTGCGAACGGGCAGGCAGGCAATGCGCCGATTACGGAGAAGGGCGCGGATTATGAGGAATTCAGGAAGGCGCTCGCGTTCGTTATGACAACGCTTGCGAAGAAGATGGCGGCGGACGGCGAGGGGGCAAGCAAGCTGTTCGAGGCTGTGGTGAAAGGAGCGCGAACGAAGGAGGAGGCCGTGATCGCAGCCAAGTCCATCATCACCTCCAATCTGGTGAAGACCGCGGTGTACGGGAATGATGCGAACTGGGGAAGAATTCTGTGCGCGATGGGATATTCCGGAGTGGAATTCGATCCTTATCAGGTGGATCTGACAATTCGAAGCGCCGCTGGCGAGGTGCAGCTTGTGAAGAACGGCATGGCGACCGATTATTCCGAGGAATTTGCGACGAAGGTGCTCTCGGCAGACGAGGTTACGGCCATTGCCGATATGAAGCAGGGAGACTGCGAGGCAACGGCGTGGGGCTGTGATCTGACCTATGATTATGTTAAGATTAACGCGGATTACCGCTCATAAGATACGGGAGGAAGAAATATGGATCTGAATAATATCATGATTAAGGCGGAGACCCTGATTGAGGCTCTGCCGTATATCAGACAGTTCTACAACAAGAAGGTCGTGGTGAAGTACGGCGGAAGCGCCATGCTGGATCCCGAGCTTCAGATGAATGTCATCAAGGATGTCGCCCTGCTTAAGCTGGTCGGGATGCAGCCGATTATCGTACATGGGGGCGGAAAGGAAATCAGCAAATGGGTCGGCTATATGGGACATGAGAGCCGGTTCGTCCAGGGGCTTCGCGTGACGGATGCCGAGACGCTTGAGGTCGCGGAGATGGTGCTGAACAAGGTGAACAAGAATCTGGTTCAGATGATTGAGCAGCTTGGAGTGAAGGCAGCGGGAATCTGTGGCAAGGACGGCGCAACGATTATGGTAGAGAAGCGCTATGCCTCGAACGGAGAGGACATCGGGTATGTGGGGAATATCACCGGCGTGAATACGGAGCTGATTGATACGCTGATTGCCAATAACTTCATCCCTGTGATCGCGCCGATCGGAATGGATGAGAATTATCAGGCTTATAACATCAACGCGGATGACGCGGCTTGCGCGGTGGCGATGGCAGTGGGAGCCGAGAAGCTGGCGTTTCTGACGGATATTGAGGGCGTGTGCTCCGATCCGTCCGATAAGAGCACGCTGATTTCGATCCTGACGGTTCACAAGGCGGAGGAGCTGATTGGAGACGGCTTCATCGGGGGCGGAATGCTTCCAAAGCTGACGAATTGTATTGACGCGGTGAAGGGCGGCGTATCCCGAGTTCATATCCTGGACGGGCGCATGCAGCACTGCCTGCTGCTGGAGTTCTTCACCAGCAAAGGTATCGGAACCGCGATTATCAGTGATGAGAGCAATCTGATCGAGAATGAGAAGCCGGAGTAACACAGCGGTTGAAAAGCAGTCATTACAATAGAGAGGAAGGATTGGAACATGGACAGGCTTCAGTTAATCAATGAGGCAGAGCAGGTACTGATGCATACCTATAACCGGTATCAGGTCGTGCTCGATCACGGAGAAGGCGTATATTTGTATGATACCGACGGCAGGAAATACCTGGACTTCGGAGCGGGAATTGCGGTCTTCGCGCTCGGATATAATAATAAAGAATATAATGATGCGTTAAAGGCTCAGATCGATAAGCTGATCCACACCTCGAATTATTTCTATAACGAACCGGCGGTGTTCGCGGCAGAGAAGCTTGCGAAGGCATCCGGGATGGATCGGGTCTTCTTTACCAACAGCGGAACCGAGGCGATTGAGGGCGCGGTGAAGCTTGCAAGAAAGTATTATTATACGAAGCATGGGAGAGCGGATTCGGAGATTATCTCAATGAACCATTCCTTCCACGGCAGAAGCATGGGGGCTCTCTCCGTGACCGGCAATCCCAAGTACCGCGAGGCGTTCGAACCGTTAATCGGAGGCACCGTATTCGCGGAGTATAATAATTATGAGGATGTGGCCTCCAAGGTGGATGAGAAGACAGCGGCGATTCTGCTTGAGACCGTTCAGGGAGAAGGCGGATTGTACCCGGCAGACCCTGAGTTCTTGCGGAAGCTTCGCGCGCTGTGCGATGAGAAGGGGATTCTTCTGATTCTGGATGAGATCCAGTGCGGAATGGGCCGGAGCGGTTCCATGTTCTGTTATGAACGCTATGGGGTGAAGCCGGATATTGTCACGGCGGCCAAGGCATTGGGCTGCGGGATCCCGGTCGGAGCATTTGCTGCTGTCGAGAAGGCTGCCGCCGCGTTCGTACCCGGGGACCACGGAACTACCTACGGCGGAAATCCACTGGCTGCGGCCGCTGTCTGTAAGGTATTCGAGCTGTACGAGAAGGGGGGAGTCCTCGCAAATGTGAACGAGACGGGGGCTTATCTGGCCGAGCAGCTTGACGGACTGGTTCGGGATTACGACTGCATTCGGGAGCGCCGCGGGGTTGGCCTGATGCAGGGGCTTGAGTTTGACGCACCTGTCAAAGATGTCATTGCGCGGGCCATGGAGCAGGGGCTGATCCTGTTCTCAGCCGGAACGAATGTCATCCGTTTCGTGCCACCGTTAGTGATTCGAACAGAGCATGTGGATGAGATGATAAGCAAGTTAAGAAGGGCGCTGGATCAGAAATAATCCGGCATGCACAGATACCGCAGAATGATCTTCCGGGTCCTGTTCCGGAGAAAGTTTTGCGGTATTCTTATGCGGTTCGCGGGAGTCTGGGCGGTATCGGTTTAAAAATCCGAGATACGGTCATACTATGGACAAAGCCCGGTTCGGAATCGATGCGGCGCCGGATGATCAAACCGGACCGGGCGGGAAGGAGTCTGGCATGACAGGAGTTATCATAGCGATCATTTCAGGCGCTCTGATGAGCATACAGGGTGTCTTTAATACCGGAGTTACCAGACAGGCAGGAATTTGGACAACCTCCGCGTTCGTTCATTTCACCGCGCTTGCCGTCTGTATTGCGGCCTGGTTCATCGGAGGCAGGGAAGGGAGTTTTGCGGCGGTATTCGGAGTCGATCAGAAGTATATGCTGCTTGGAGGAGCGATTGGGGCGTTCATTACGTATACCGTCGTGAAAAGCATGCAGTCCCTGGGACCGGCAAGATCCGTTATGCTGATCGTTACCTCTCAGGTGCTTGTGGCCTACCTGATTGAACTGTTTGGATGGTTCGGAGCCGATAAGGCCGCATTCGAGTGGAAGAAGCTGTTCGGCATCCTGCTTGCGGCTGCCGGCATTGTGATTTTTAAGTGGGAGTAGCCGGAAGCGCCATTGATTACGTTTTTCTTACGATTGTGAAAAATCCGAAATTTCGCTTGTAATCGGGGAGGGGATTCGTTACAATATGAAGTATGAGAGCGTATGGGGTACGCGGTATGGCAGAGGCGCCTTTCGAGGTGATTCTTTGTGAATGGAAACAAAAGGCTGACAGTCCTTGCGGGAATTCTGTTTTCCCTTGCGGCAGGCCTTATTTTTCTGATCCTGTCAGAAAAAGAGCCGGCCGGGGATGCGTATGTACTGACACAGACACAGGAGGATGCATCCGGGACTGTTGAAGATACGAAGGGGGAAGAGGCCGTGCCGGAGACCTCCGAGAAAGGGACTTTATTCGTGCATGTCTGCGGAGAGGTGAATGCTCCGGGTGTGTACGAGCTGGAGGAGGGAGTCCGGGTGGCCGGAGCGATTGAAGCCGCGGGAGGACTGACGGATCAGGCAGCCGGCGATGCTGTGAATCAGGCGCTTACAGTGGAGGACGGGCAGCAGATCTACATCCCGTCCCTTGCGGAGGTGTCGGAGGGAGCGCTGTCCGGCTCGGAAGCTTTCGCGAGGGATCAGGACGGAAGAGTGAATCTGAACACGGCGGATAAGGAACTTTTGATGACGCTCCCAGGGATCGGGAGTGTCAGAGCGGATGCCATTATTGCTTACAGGACGCAGCACGGGGGATTTGCCTCCGAGGAAGAGATTATGAATATATCCGGAATCAAGGAGTCTGTCTATGAGCAGTTGAAGGACAGGATTACCGTTAAGTAAAGTGTATAATTGAGGTGAATGCGTTGGCTAAGAAAGTACTTGTTGTAGATGATGAGAAGTTAATCGTGAAGGGTATCCGGTTCAGCCTGGAGCAGGACGGCATGGAGGTGGACTGCGCCTACGACGGAGAGGAGGCGCTTGCGGCCGCCAGGAGGACGGAATATGATGTGGTGCTGTTAGACGTGATGCTGCCGAAGCTGACCGGGTTCGAGGTGTGCCAGCAGATTCGGGAATTCTCCAATATGCCGATTATCATGCTGACCGCGAAGGGCGATGATATGGATAAGATCCTGGGACTGGAGTACGGAGCGGATGATTATATTACGAAGCCGTTCAATATTCTGGAGGTGAAGGCGCGGATTAAGGCGATTATCCGCAGGAGCGGGAAGAAGCTTCCCGAGGAGAAGCATTCTAAAGTGATCACATTCGGCGATATGAAGGTGGACTGCGAAAGCAGAAGGGTGTTCATTGCCGGCAAGGAGGCGAACCTGACCGCGAAGGAGTTTGATTTGCTGGAGCTTCTCATTCATAATCCGAATAAGGTATACAGCAGGGAAAATCTTCTGAATATAGTCTGGGGGTACGATTATCCCGGAGATGTAAGAACTGTAGATGTTCACATCCGCAGACTGCGCGAGAAGATAGAGAATAATCCAAGCGAGCCGAAATATATACATACAAAATGGGGTGTTGGATATTTTTTCCAGAATTAAGTGTAAGATTCAATCTCTTGTAAGTATGCGGCTGTATCTTCTGCTGCTGCTTCTGATTGTGGGCATCGTGCCGGTGACAGCTCTGACTGCCGGGCTGATCGGTGCCTACCGCAGCCGTGCACTGGAGCTTCGGGTATCGGAGGTCCGGCAGTACGGCAGTTTTATTATGAATCGATTTCTATCGAACGGTGCTCTGATGAATACGGAAGATACCAGCGTAGACGATGAATTATCTCTGATGGCCAGTATTTATGGAGGAAGAATTCTGGTTGTGAATCAGGATCTGGTGGTTGTACGGGATACGTACGGCCAGGAAGTTGGGAAGGTTCTGATCGCGCAGGATGTGGTGCGCAGCCTTAGGAACAATACGGATTCATTCGTGAACCGATATGGACAGTACGGGGAAGTCACCATGCCGGTTGCTTCCCCGGATTCGGATACAGCGCAGGGAGTGATTGTGATTACATTCACGTTTCGGAATATTGATTCCATGATACAGGTTCTGAATCAGAAGGCAATGGTCTTTATTATTATTATCATACTGGCGGTGGGGGCGATTGCCCTGATTTGTTCCAAGCTGATTGCGAGGCCGCTGAATGGGATGAACCGGACGATTTCCCATCTGTCGGAGGGGTATCTGGATGAGGAGGTTTCCTTCACGGGATACAGGGAGATGAAGGAGATCACGGATTCGTTCAACCGGCTGATCCGGAGAATGAAGTCGCTCGAGAGCTCAAGACAGGAATTCGTCTCGAATGTGTCGCATGAGCTGAAGACGCCGATCACATCCATGAAGGTGCTGGCCGATTCCCTTCTGATGCAGGAGGATGTGCCGGCCGAGACCTACCGGGAGTTTCTGAGTGATATTAATGAGGAGGTCGAGAGGGAGAACAAGATCATTAATGATCTGCTCTCGCTCGTAAAGCTGGATAAGTCAGTTGCAGAGGTTCATGCGGAAGAGGTGAATATTAACGAGCTTCTGGAAGGAATCTTAAAGAGGCTGAACCCGATTGCGCAGAAGCGCGGAATTGAGCTGGTATTTGAAAGCTTCCGGCCTGTTACCGCGGAGGTGGATGAGGTAAAGCTGTCGCTGGCGGTGTCGAATCTGATTGAGAATGCGATTAAGTATAATGTAGATGACGGCTGGGTGAGGGTGTCCTTGAATGCCGATCATAAGTATTTCTATGTGAAGGTGTCCGATTCCGGGATCGGGATTCCGGAGGAAGCGCAGGATTTGATCTTTGACCGGTTCTACCGGGTGGATAAGGCGCGGACCAGGGAGACGGGTGGAACCGGACTTGGTCTGTCCATTGCCAGGAATGCGGTGATCCTTCATAAGGGAGCGATTAAGGTATACAGTAAGGAAAATGAAGGGACAACCTTTACCGTGCGGATTCCGTTAAGTTATATTCCGTAAGGATGGGAAGACATGAACAGATTAATGAAAGTAATATTGTGCGCGCTGCTGCTGACTGTCGTGTTCGCGGCGGCGGGCTGCCGGGATGAGGAAGAGGAGGAGTATGAATACCGGCTTTATTTCTTAGACAGTACGGAAACCAGGGTGGTCAGCGAAGGCTATACCATGAGGGCAGCGGATATCGACGGACAGATAGCCGAACTGGTGGAAGCGATTATTTCGGCAGAACCGGAGAATTATTCTTATAAGAAGGCGAAGCCCGATAATGTGGTGATCAGGGATTGCTGGTATGATTCCGAGAGCAGGAGCATTACATTGAATTTTGATTCGAGCTACTCCTCCATGAATCATATTACGGAGATTTTGTGCCGGGCTGCCATTGTTAAGACCCTGTGCCAGATTGACGGAGTGGACAGCGTATCCTTCCAGGTCGGCGGGCTTCCGCTGATGAATTCCTCGGGCAATCCGATAGGACGGATGACTGCGGAGGGTTTTATTGATAATACGGGCGGGCAGGATGCGAATGTGACGGTGTATTTTGCGAATGAGGACGGGACGAGGCTCCTTCGTTCGGATCTGACGGTGATTTATGACGGCACGCTCTCCATGGAGCAGATTATATTGGGCCAGCTTCTGAACGGCCCGATTGAGGAGGGGCTGTACGCGACGGTTCCGGATGGGACACAGGTTCTTGGAGTGACGACAAAGGATGGCATCTGCTATGTTGATCTGAGTGAGGAGTTCATGGGGGGACAACCCGGAGTATCAGCAGAGGTCACAATTTATTCTATTGTGAATTCGCTGGTAGAGCTCTCCAATGTGAACAAGGTGCAGTTCACCATAGAGGATGAAGTAAGAGAGACCTATGGCAGCCTTGATTTCTCGGTTGTATTCGAACGGAACCTGGAATTGATCGACAGCGAGAATTAAGGTGCGGGCAGATCGGAGAGTCTATCGCGATTCAATGGATGAAGAGGCCGCTTGTATGGGCCGCGTGCGCCTATGCGGCCGGAATTGCCGCAGCGCAGGCGGCGGCCGGGCTGTGCGGCGGACATGCCGGGACGGTATCGGAGGCCGGAATGATTCTGGGGATTCTGGCCCTGGCCGGTTCGGTATATCTTTCAATGAAAAAAAGGAGGCTGTGGATTTATTCCATATGGCCTGCCTTTCTTGTGTTCGGATTATCAGCAGGGATCCGTCAGTGGTCGCGTTTCCTTGAGGTGGTTCCGGACAGCACGCTTGGGGACGTCAGGCTGACCGGCAGGGCGGAGCGGATCACCTCCGGTCAGGAAGGACGCGTTACGGTTTTGCTGAAGGAATGCCTGATTGAGGGATACGGCGAAAAAAACAATGATTTACAGGTATTGCTTTATGCGGAGGAATCTGATAAGATTGGCTCCGGGGATTTGGTGGATGTGTACGGAGAGGTCCGTACCTTCGAACGTGCGTCGAATCCCGGGCAATTTGACGCGGCATGGTATTACGCCGGAGATCTGCAGGGAGGTATCTTCTATTTCTGCCGGCCCGAGTCCGTGCGTGTGGCTGAGGCGGCACGGAATTCCCCGGGGCTGCTGCATGAGTGGAGGGAGAAGGTAGAGGAGAGCTACAGAAGATATCTGCCCGAGAAGGAGGCGGGAATTCTTCTTGCCATGCTGCTTGGAGAGAAAGAGCTTTTGGATGAAGAGATTGAGGCGAAGTATGAGATTGGCGGAATCTCGCATATTCTTGCGATCTCCGGCTTTCATATCTCGCTGATCGGGATGGCCGTATATCGCCTGCTTAAGAAGGTCCTCCTGCCGGAGCTTCCCGCTGTTCTGATCTCCACCGCGGCCGTGGGCTGCTACTGTTTCCTGACGGGGAACAGTGTATCGGCGCTGCGCGCGGCTGTTATGTTCGGGATTCTGCTGATGTCATATGTGGCGGGGAGAACCTATGATACGCTTTCCGCCCTGTCGGCTTCGGCTCTTTTTGTGTTGTGGCAGAATCCCTTTCAGCTCTATCAGGCAGGATTTTTGCTGTCTTTCGGAGCGATTGTCGGGCTTGGAGCGGTGCTTCCGGCGTGTTCGGCGCTGGCCGGACAGAAGGGAAGGATGGAGAAGAGAGAAGCGGATTCGCCGCTTTGGAGGGCAGCGCGCATGGTGCTGCCGGGACTTCTTTCCTCCCTCAGTGTGCAGGTTGTGCTGACGCCAATCCTGATGTGGTTCTTTTTTGAGATTCCGCTCTGGTCCGTTCCAGTGAATCTGGCGGTGCTTCCGCTCAGTTCTCTGGTGACGCTGTCAGGCGGACTTGGCGGGCTGGCCGGGCTGTTTAGCGGGGCTTTGGCCAGATTCGTCTTCGGTGCGGCGTATGTGCTGTTGAAGCTGTTTGAATGGATGTGTGATATCGCAGCGGGCCTTCCGTGCGCGGTTATCATTACCGGAAGGCCCCTTCCCGCGGCAGTCGCGGGCTATTATCTGATATTAACCGTTATGCTGGCCGTAATCCCAAGATGGAAGGGATGGAGCCTGTTGCTTATGCTGCCGCTTGCGGCAATTTTCATACCGAAGCCCGCTCCCGCACTCGTGATTGAG
>CALWGS010000021.1 GCA_944380155.1 uncultured Lachnospiraceae bacterium | reverse complement strand
TATCAACCGCAAGGCTTACGGTACGAATCGACAGCGTATTGTACTGCTCGGTAATCGTATTCACGGTATTCAGGAACAGATCCAGGTTCCCGAGCGTATCCATATCCGTATACCCGTCCAGAATCATGGTCGGCGATGAGAAGACTGCCATTCTGGTCTCCACGACGTCATACTCCTCGGTAATGTATAATCCGAGGGCGAACGGTCAGTCAATATCGCCATCCTCCTTCGTAATCACGGACAGCTCCTCTCCGGTCTTGGAATACGCCTCCTCCGAGGTCTCAAGCAGCGGAGTAACCTCAATGGTAGTACGTCCGCCGTCCAGAATCTCAAGTCCGGATGCATTGACCATCAGAACATACTTCGAATCCCGGAACGCATCCGTAATGCTGTGGCTCTCTACGTTCGGAACCAGCATATTCGGATAATTGCCCATGTAATTGCTTGTGCTGCCCTCTACCACCATGCCGTCCACAATACCGACGCGGTACGAGTTGAGCAGGCTGTTGAAATTCGGCAGATCCGCGGTGCCGTAGCCTGTGAAGATAATTGCATTGCCGCCGCCGGCCAGATACTCTTCAATCATCTCAACCTCAGCCTCAAGCAGATCCTGCGTCGGTCCGTTAATCAGCAGAATATCGCAGTCCTCCGGAATCGACTCCTCCGTCATGGTGCTTAATGTATTCAGCGTGATATTCTCTCTCTCCATGCTCGAGGTCAGAGAAGAGCCGATCTCCGTCTCCCCATGTCCCGTTACCTGGTAGACAACCGGAAGATCCTCCGTCGTGACATACTGAATCGCGCTTGTGATCTGACCCTCCACGTCGGTTCCCGTTACCTGAAGGGAATAGGTGGAGTAGTCAATCTCCTGGATAATCATGTCATAATAATCCACATACTTCGAACGGCTCGTCGCGTCATTCACAACGATAACGCTGTTCTGCGAAATGGTATCCGATACATACTCCTCCGCGAAGGTCGGATACTGAATCGGATCCACATAATCCACAGTAATATGATCGCTCAAATCATCATACTGGTCCACCAGCTCGGTAAATAATTCAATCTCGTTCCCCGGCTGTACCATATAGTAGATCGTAACGTCCTGATCCAGATCCGCCATCAGCTCCCTGGTCTGATCGGATATCGAGAACTGGGCCTGGGAGGTTACGTCGATATTCACATTCAGCTGCCCCGCAATCAGATTGACGAACAGCAGCACAATAATGACAATCACGGACAGCACCGTCGCATACGCGCCGCCCCTGAACTTACGGCTGCTGAAGGATGCCTTGAACCGCTTCTTCGATTCTGCCTTCTTCTCTGCCTTCCTCTCCTTCCTGTCATCCTTCCCGGAACTGCCGCTGCCATCCGGCTCTCCGGAATCCGCGGCGCTCTGCGCCAGGATATCCTTCGATATCGCGTCGGCCGTCTCTTTTACCTTATTCTCATTCGCCGTATTCTCTCCGGCGGACTTATTCTCCATCTCTTTCACGGTGTCGTCTCCTTTCCTGCGCTGTTTAGCTCCATCTTCTCTTCTTAATTGCCTGTATCGTCAGAAATACGAACAGGACGCAAAGACTTACATAATAGATTACGGACGAAAGATTCAAGATTCCGGACGTAAACTGATCATATCTTCTGACAACGGAGAACCAGTCGAAGAAGGCGGAGACGGATCCGTCATAGAAGGAGGGATGTACCAGGTAGAGTATTGCAAGGGCTACCTCGCCGACCAGTCCGATCCCCAGCGATACCGTCACATTATGCATCATCAGATACAGCACAATCACCAGAATCAGCACCAGAACCGAGAAGATGATCCATGCGGTCCGGTTATCCGTAGGAATGATGCTTACGATTCCATCCATCAGGCAGGTGACAAGTACTACAACGAAGGTGATAATTGCCGCAAAGACCTGACTCTCCGTCATGGCCGAGATGAACAGACCGATGGCCATATAAGCGGCCCCGAGCAGGAAGAATCCAAGGATCGCCGTATAGGCGTACGGCAGGTTAATCTCGCCGAACTCCGTCAGAACGAGCGGATAGAAGCAGGTGATCAGCATCACAATTCCGAACACGGACAGCACCGCCAGGTACTTTCCGAGGATAATCTTCGTAGTCGAAAGCGGCGATGTGAACAGAAGCTGATCCGTCTTCTGTCTGTTCTCCTCCGCCATCAGACGCATGGTCATCATAGGAACGAGCAGCACGAATACCATTACGATTCCGGACAGCGCGTATGCGAAATCCGCGTAGCCGCTGACCATGTTATATACCACATGATAGATTCCGAGAATCACAAGAAAAAAAGCCATGAACAGATATCCGATGATTGAGGTAAAGTACGACCTCATCTCTTTTTTATAAATTGCCAGCATCCTGCTTCTCCTCCTTTACCAGCTTCTTCTTTGCTTTCTTCTTCGGAGCGTTATCCTCCTGAGTGACCTGAAGGAAGATATCCTCAAGGCTC
The DNA here is from genome assembly GCA_944380155.1 of uncultured Lachnospiraceae bacterium. Taxonomy (GTDB): domain Bacteria; phylum Bacillota; class Clostridia; order Lachnospirales; family Lachnospiraceae; genus Caccomorpha. The sequence goes on along the minus strand of CALWGS010000021.1, from coordinate 5,087 downwards.
ATGGTAGAGCTCTGCATATCGAGGATCGGGCACTTCGCTCCGCTTAACGCGTAGAAGACGCCTTCCCTGATATCGCCGGAGCCGTCATTGTACACGGTTACATTCACCGTTCCGGCTTCCTTCGGCTCCTTATACTCGCGCTCCGTCACGCCGGGCACGCCTGCAATGGCAGCATCCACCGCAGCCCTGCTGCCCTTAACCGTCAGATGCAGTCCATCCTTATTCCCCAGGTGGCTTGAGAGCTTATCCGGAGTATCCTGCAGCACCATCTTGCCCTTATTGATGATCAGCACCGTATCGCACACCGCGCTGACCTCCGAGAGAATGTGAGAGCTTAAGATGACCGTATGCTCCTTGGCAAGCTCCTTGATCAAATCACGGATCTCGATGATCTGCATCGGGTCCAGTCCGACCGTCGGCTCATCCAGAATAATGACCTCGGGGTATCCGATAATGGCCTGGGCCAGTCCGACACGCTGCTTATAGCCCTTGGACAGATGCTTAATCAGACGCTCCGCCACATCCTCGATCCTGGCCTTCTTCATCGCATCCTTAATCATGTACTGCTTTCTTTTCTTATCAACCTGCTTAATGTCCGCGACAAAGCTCAGATATTCCCTGACCGTCATATCCGGGTACACCGGCGGAAGCTCCGGGAGATACCCGATGCAGCGCTTCGCCTCCTCGGGCTCGTCAAACACATCGTGTCCGTTGATTACGACCGTTCCTTCCGTTGCCGAAATATATCCGGTAATCATATTCATCGTCGTCGTCTTACCCGCGCCGTTCGGTCCGAGGAATCCCAGGATCTGTCCCCGTTCCACAGTAAAGCTTAAGTGGTCCACCGCGGTATGGTCACCGTATTTTTTGACCAAATCCTTTACTTCTATCAAAACTCTTCTCCTCCTTTTGATGAACTGTATCTGTTGGCTGCCGGTACAAAGCTGCTCCATCCCGGCCTGATTGCACCTGACAACTATCATATCGCAAGAAATTGAAAAATCTGTGAACTTCGGACTAAAACTTTCCGGTTCACAGATTTTTCAATATTCATCCTGAAACCATCTCTCTCACAGAGCCGGTGCCGCTTATCCTATTACGTCCTGCATGGTGTAGAGGCCCGGCTTCTTGCCCGCAAGGAACTTCGCGGCAGCAAGCGCTCCCTTCCCAAAGATGGCCCTCGAATATGCGGTATGGGAAATCGTAACCACCTCATCGGTTCCGGCAAAGATCACGTCATGCTCTCCGACAATGCTGCCGCCTCTGACGGAGCTGATCCCGATCTCCTTCTTATCCCTCTTCCGTCTCACCTCGGAACGATCATAGGTATAATAATACTCGTTCCCCAGAGTCTCGTTCACGGCATCCGCCAGCGCGACCGCCGTTCCCGAGGGAGCATCCAGCTTCTGATTGTGGTGCTTCTCCACAATCTCGATATCAAATCCCTCTCCTGCAAGCACCTTGGCAGCAGCCTGCACCAGCTTCAGAATCGTATTCACGCCAAGCGACATATTTGCGGAACGCAGCAGAGCTGTCTGCTCCGATGCCTCGCGGATCCGCTCAAGCTGCTCCGCGGAATATCCCGTGCTGCACAATACGGCCGGAAGCTTCTTCTCCTGAGCGACGCGCAGAATCCCCTCCAGAGCCTGCGAAGAGGAAAAATCAATGATCACATCCGCCGGGATATCACAGTTTTCAATGGATTCGAACACCGGATAATCCCCGTCGCCCGCACTCACCGGATCGACCCCGGCAACGATCCGGACCTCCGGATCCTCCTTCGCCAGAGCAGTCACAACCCGCCCCATTCTTCCTCCGCAGCCGCACAAAATAATATCCGTCATGCTATCAGTCCTACCTTTCTCATCTCTGCTTGAAGCACTGCCGCATGTGCATCCTCCATCTCCGTCAAAGGCTTTCTTAACGGCCCGGCCTGATATCCCATCAGGTTCAGCGCCTTCTTAACCGGAATCGGATTCACCTCGCTGAACAGTGCGTTAATCAACGGCAGATACGCAAGCTGAAGCGCAAGACTCCCCTTCGTATCTCCTTCCAGATACTTCATGACAATGTCATGTGTCACACGCGGCGCAATATTCGAGAGTACCGAGATCACGCCCTTGCCCCCCAGAGACAGCAGCGGCACAATCTGATCATCATTGCCCGAATACAGATCCAGCCGTCCCTCACAGCAAAGCATGGTCTGCGCCACCTGCGCGATATTGCCCGTAGCGTCCTTCATTCCTACAATATTGTCCACATTCTTCGCCAGATACGCCGCGGTCTCGGGAAGAATATTGCATCCGGTTCTGCTCGGAATATTATACAGAATCATGGGCAGATCCGCTGCTTTCGCAATCTCCGTAAAATGCGCAATCAGCCCCTTCTGCGTCGCCTTGTTATAATACGGGCTGACTAACAGGCACGCATCCGCTCCCGCGCTCTTGGCCTCCTTCGACAGATACACCGCCGTCTCCGTACAGTTCGAGCCCGTGCCCGCAATCACCGGCACCCTTCCCTTCACTCTGTCAACGCAGAACGCGATACACTCAATATGCTCCTCATGGGTCAGCGTAGACGCCTCCCCCGTCGTTCCACAGACGATGATGCTGTCCGTTCCGCCTTCGATCTGCATATCAATCAGCCTGCCGAACGCCTCATAATTCACACTTCCGTCTTCATAAAACGGTGTAACAATTGCAACACCCGCTCCGATAAATACTGACATACGAATCCTCCATACATGCAAAAAAATACCGGCTGAAGCTGAAGCCGGCATACAAAAGAATCGATCTGGCACGCCGCGGGCTCCGCCGCGTGCATCCGTCTGTTCCCAAGTAGCGCTCCATCATACTCTGATGACAGTTGCATGATTCTTCACCATACACCCAGCACGCGGCATCCGAACCTGCCGCGTGCTTCGGCATCTCATCCTTTCCCCCTGCGGTTCATTATGTTCCGGGCACAGCCCGCAGAGCTACTGATAATCAATGCGCCTCTACCAATATACCTGTATGGTAACACTAAAATACGGCGCTGTCAACCCCTTGGAACATTCCTCTCCGCGAAGATGATTGACTGTCCGGCGGCTTCATGGTAAAGTGAATTCATGACAAATGGGTGAGAGACAACATACGGCACATCGTACCCCTGACGCCGGAAAGGAGCGTGATAAAGGTGAGGAAAAAACTGCCTGTCGGGATTGAAGATTTTGGAGAATTCCAGACTGAGGATTTCTATTACGTAGATAAGACAATGTTTCTCGCAGAACTGCTGCAGAATTGGGGAAAGGTAAATCTGTTTACCCGTCCAAGGCGTTTTGGCAAGACTCTCAATATGAGTACGCTCAAGTACTTCTTTGAAATCGGCTGTGATCGGACGCTGTTTCACGGACTGAGGATTGCACAGGAAACCGCACTGTGCGAAGAATATATGGGCAGGTTTCCGGTGATTTCCATCACTCTGAAAAGCGTGGACGGCCTGAACTTTGCGACGGCCTGTGCCGCACTGCGCACAGTGATCGGGAATGAGGCCATACGGTTTTTATTTCTCCAGGAAAGCAGCCGGCTTTCTGAAGAAGAAAAAGACTCTTATCGCAGACTGATCAAGGTAGAGATGAAAAGCGAAGCCAGCTACGCAATGTCGGAAGCCACCTTAATTGACAGCCTCCGAACGATGTCCAGGCTTCTGGCCAGACACTATGGCCGGAAAGTGTTCCTGTTGATTGATGAGTATGACGTCCCGCTGGATAAAGCGTTCCAAGCGGGCTATTATGATGAAATGGTCATCCTGCTGCGCAATCTGTTCGGTAATGCGCTGAAGACAAACCCGGACCTCCAGTTTGCCGTTCTGACAGGGTGCCTGCGAATCTCGAAGGAGAGCATCTTCACCGGACTGAATAACCTGAATGTGATGACCATATCGGATCCTTACTTTTGCGACAGCTTTGGATTTACGGACAGCGAGGTCAAAGAGCTGTTACGCTACTATGAACTGGAAGATTTTTATGAAACCATTCGTGACTGGTACGATGGTTACAGATTCGGGGAAGTATCGATCTATTGCCCATGGGATGTGATTAAGTACACCCAAATCTTACTGAGAGATCGGCAGGCGGAACCGGAGAACTACTGGGCGAATACCCGCGGGAATGATCTGGTCCGCCGCCTGCTTCAGAAAGCGGACCAGACCGCGCGGGATGAAATCGAACAGCTGATCAATGACAAAACTATCACGAAGACGGTCCGGCAGGAGCTGACCTATCGGGATATTGACGGCTCTATCGACAGCCTTTGGAGTATCCTGTACTCCACCGGCTACCTCACACAACGCGGCCGCCTGCCCGGAAAGCAGATGAGACTGGCCCTGCCGAACAGAGAAGTGAAGGAGCTGTTCATTGACCTGATAACGGACTGGTTCCAGGAAACAACCCGTACGGATTCTACGAGGATCAACCGCTTCTGCGCGGCCTTCCCCGCCGGTGATGCGCCTCTTATCCAGGATATGCTGCACGATTACCTGTGGGATTCCATCAGCATCCGGGACACAGCAGTGCGGATGGGCCAGAAGGAAAGCTTCTATCACGGCATGGTGCTTGGGCTGCTTAGAAGCCAGGGAAGCTGGCTGATCAGGTCCAATGCGGAAATGGGAGAGGGCTACAGCGACATTTCCATCTGCACGCCGGAACGAACCGGCATCGTGATCGAACTGAAGTACGCTCACGATGGGAATCTGAAATCTGCCTGCGCACAGGCTTTGAAGCAGATCGAGCAGAAAAAGTACGCCGTCGGCTTACAGCGCAGGGGCATGAAGAAGATCATAAAGTATGGCATGGCATTCTGTGAAAAAGAGTGCGCGGTAATCATAGGGTAAGACATTCCTTAGGTTCCGCTTCTTTCTTCCCTTCTCCCTCCCCCCTTCTTCGCTTCCCGCAAAAACCACCCGGCCAGCTCCCTCCATTCCTCACTGAACAGGGCAGGCTCTCCCGGATAGGTCAGGCCGTAAGAGCAGCCCCCCTCAGACCGTCCGAAAACTCGATTTTTAGGCATAAAATCAGACCCTTTCTTTCATCTTGTGTCATTGAAAAC